>NZ_JAPFCD010000027.1:0-65056 GCF_026153155.1 Photorhabdus aballayi
GGGACAGTGTTCAATCAAGGGAAACGGTTGATCCTCACCACAGACCAGCTTGACAACCATCAGGGCAACATTGCCAGTCAGGGCGAGGACCTGCATCTCACTGCGCATCAGGCAGATAACACTCAGGGCACAGTGCAACTGGCGGGTAACGGGAAATTGTCACTCAACAGTCAACGCTGGCTGGGCAATAAGGGCAAACTGCTCACCAACGGCGCCCTGACGATACAAGCCGGGGAACTGCAACTCAACCAGGCTGAAACTCAAGCCGGGCAGATTACTATCAATGCGGACACCCTGAACCATCAAGGCGGTGTGATGCAACAACGCGGCAAAGATACGCTGTCTCTGACGGTAAACACCCTAAATAACCAGAACGGCACCCTTGCCGGTAACGGTAACCTGAACCTTAAGGCAACGACCGTCGATAATCGTCATGGCAACCTCGTAGCCGCCGACAAAGGCTCGCTGACACTGACGGTCAAAGACACGCTGGACAATCAGGCAGGCCGACTGGAAGCGGGCAACGCGCTCCGGCTCAGCGCGGCCCAACTGGATAATCGCCGGGGGAGCCTTGTTGCCGCTGGGGACAGCGCCACCCTGACCGTCGGCAAAGCCATTCAGAATGCCAATGGTCATCTTGAAGCCAAAACCCGACTGACTACAACCAGCCAGACACTGGATAACACGCAAGGTGTGTTGCTGGCGCAGCATATCAACAGCCAGACCACCGGCCAGCCCTTCATCAATACCGCGGGACAGGTGATAGCCGAGGACACTCTGACCTTAAACAGTGGTGAACTGGATAACACGGCGGGGCTGTTCCAATCCGGCCGCGAGATGGCCGTTGATACCCACGGCCACGGATTCACCAATACCCGCAATGCCGACCAAAAAGCGGGCCAGTTGTTAAGCGGCGGGCAGTTAACCCTGCGTACCGGCGACATCGATAACACCGGCGGCATGATAGCCGCGGACGGCAAAACGACGCTGACCAGCAGCATGCTCAACAATACTCAGGGACAGATAGCCGGGAATGGCGGGCTAGACATTCACAGTCAGCAACTCACTAACCGCGAGGGTACCTTACAATCCGCAGACGCTCTGAATCTGGACACCGACGGGCAATTACTGGATAACCAGCAGGGCCAGATTCTCGGCGAGGGCAAAACCACCGTCACCAGCGGCCCGCTGGATAATCGCCACGGTCATCTGCAAGGCGGCCAGTTGGTTATTGACACCCAGCAGGCAGCGCTGGATAACCGGGATGGTAAACTGTTATCCACGGACACGTTAACCCTGAATGCTCACCAGCTCGACAATCGTCACGGGCAGGTGCAGGCGGTGGGCGATACCACACTCAATGTCAAAACCCAAACCGATAACACCGGCGGCCTTATCCGTGGTGGTCAGCAATTGACCTTGAGTACCGCTCACCTGATTAATCGCGACACGGCGCAGACAGATAAAGGACTGGAAGCGCAAAACCTGACGGTCAACGCCCAACAGGCGGACAACCGCCAGGGCGCTTTACGGGCGGCTAACCGCCTGCAAGCGAATATCAGCCAGACCTTGAATAATACTCAGGGGCTGGTCTCCGCAGGCAAACAGCTCACCATCAACAGCGAGGCTCAGCAACCGCATCTGGCGATTAACAACCGGCAAGGCACCCTGATTGCCGGGAAACAGGTGGATATTAACGCCGAAGCTCTCAGCGGTGACGGCCAACTGTTATCGCAGGGCGATATGGCGGTCACCTTAACCGAGGATTTTCACCATACCGGCAACACCGCGGCCAATGGCAATCTGACCCTGAAAACCACCGGCAATCTCCGTAATGACCGCCAGATAAAAGCCGGTCGGGCGCTGCATCTTGGCGCACACAATCTCACCAACAGCGCCGCCGGTGAAATCAGCGCCGGGCAAACGCAAATCAAGGTCCGCGATACGCTGAACAATACCGGATTGATTGACGGCGGTCTGACCCATCTCACGGCCAACATCCTGAACAATACCGGCACCGGGCGCATTTACGGCGACCAGCTCGCCCTCCAGACGGGCACGCTGAATAACAGCGCCCAGGACGGCAAAGCCGCTGTCATTGCCGCGCGGGACCGACTGGATATCGGCACCGGAACACTTAACAACCAGCATCATGCCCAGATTTACAGCGTGGGCGATATGCGCATTGGCGGCCAGTTGGACAACAACCTGACGGCCACCGGTCAGGCCCGTGAGCTCAATAACCACGCGGCGACAATTGAGGCCGGGAAAAACCTGAAAATTCAGGCTGAGCAGATTCACAACACCAACGCCGGTCTGGTCACCCAAGTCGTCGAAACGGAAAAATCACGACATCACGATGCGGTATTGAGCGGCCAGACCACCCGCTATGACTGGTCGCAGGTGGACACTTCCCGCCACAACAAATACGGCGTGCACGATGCCATCATGCCGGACGGCAGTCGCAGTAATGACTTTTACGAATATCAGTACACCCGCACCGTGAAGGAAACGCAGGTTAAACAGAGTGACCCCGGTAAAATTCTGGCCGGCGGCAATATCACGCTCAACAGTGCGAAAGTCACTAATCACGACAGCCAAATTGTCGCCGGCGGCGAGCTGAACGGCGAAATCGGCGAGCTGCACAATATAGCCACTCAGGGCGAACGTATCACCACCGATAAAGGTCGCCAGACTCGTTGGTATGCGAAAAAGAAACGACTTAAGCCCAGAGCACGGGGTACCAAAACTTCTCAGGGGAAAAGTCGCAGTAGTTATAACCCCGCGCCGGTGGTAGAAACGATTGACCTGAAAACGCTGGCCTGGCAGGACCATACTCGGCCACAGAACACCGATATCACGATTACGGACCGACAGACCGGCCAGATACACGCGGCCCCCACGGCGGTCAAACCGGTGAGCGGGATAAACGACCAGCCGCTGGTCTTGCCCCCCGGCCAGCCATTTGAACTGAGTTTGCCCCCAGAAACGGTGAAAGGACAAACAGTCGATCCGGTGATACGCGTGGTCACCCCAGATACCCGCCTGCCGGATAACAGCCTGTATACCGTGCAGCCGGGCAGCGACAGCCACTATCTGGTCGAAACCGACCCGAAATTTACCCAGTATAAACAGTGGTTAGGCTCGGATTACATGCGGCAACAGTTAACCCATGACCCGGCGCTGGTTCACAAACGCCTGGGGGATGGGTTCTATGAACAGCGACTGGTGCGGGACCAAATCACCCAACTGACCGGCCGGCGCTATCTGCCCGGCTACAACAACGACGAAGCGCAGTTTAAAGCGCTGATGGATGCCGGAATTGCCTTTGGCCAACAGCAACAGTTAACGCCGGGCGTCGCCTTAAGTCCGGCGCAGATGGCATTGCTGACTTCGGATATTATCTGGCTGACTAACCAAACCGTGACCTTGCCGGACGGCACTACCGAGGTAGTTACTGTGCCGCAGGTGTATGCGCGCGTCCGTCAGGGCGACCTGAGCAGTGATGGCGCCCTACTCGCCGGTAATTCCGTGGCCCTCAACAATCAGGGCGATATTACCAACAGCGGCACGATTAGCGGGCGTGACGTCACCCAACTGACCGCCAACAATCTGACCAACAGCGGCTTTATTCGCGGCGGCAAAGTGGATGTGACGGCCCAACAGACGCTCACCAACCGGGGCGGCCAGATTCAGGGGGATGACCGGGTAGCTTTGACAGGTCACGATATCACCAGCGCGTCTACGTTGCGCGGGGATGAGGCTAACCGCTGGCTGGACCGTCCGGCGGGGATTTATGTGCAGAACGATAAGGGTACCTTATCGCTGAGCGCCATCAACAATGTGCAATTAACCGCCAGTGAGGTGAAGAACGCCGGTAAAGACGGTCGCACCGAGATAACCGCAGGCCATAACCTGACGCTGGATACCCTAAGCACGCACCGTACAGAACAGGGCGACTGGGGGAAAGATAACTATCGCCATCTGACCCAACAACAGGATATCGGCAGCCAGATAACCGGCGCCGGTGATGTGACGCTGCAAGCCGGGCAGGATTTGACCGCCACCGCCGCTCACGTCAATGCCGGTCAACAATTGACGGCGCAGGCCGGAAATAACCTGACATTGACAACCGGTACCGCCTCATCCGACTTAGTGGAGCACAGTAAACAGACCAGCAAAGGCTGGCTGTCGAAGTCGTCGGTGGAAACCCACGATGAAGTGCATGACCGGCAGGCGCTCAGTACTACATTCAGCGGCGATAAAATCAACCTACAGGCCGGCCATGACTTGACGGTCAGCGGCAGTAATGTCGCGGGCACGCAGGATGTCAGCCTGAACGCCGGTCATCAACTTACCGTCGCCACCGCCGCAGAAGCTCACGGTGAAACCCATTTACGGCAGGAGAAAAAATCGGGCCTGATGGGGACCGGAGGGATTGGATTTACTCTGGGCAAAGCCAGTCAGAAAGTCACCACCGACAGTGACAGCCAGCTTAGCAAAGGCAGCACGGTCGGCAGCAGTCAGGGCAACGTGACGCTCAACGCGGGAGAACAACTCCGGGTTCACGGCAGTGAAGTGATTGCCGGTAAAGACCTGACGCTGACCGGTCAACAGGTCACGGTCACCAGTGCAGAAAACCGCAATCACACCACAACAAAAACCGAACAAAAACAGAGCGGCCTGACGGTAGCGCTGAGCGGTGCCGCCGGAGGCGCTATCAACAGCGCCGTGCAAACGGCCCATGAAGCGCAACAGACTGCCGACCCCCGCCTGAAAGCGTTACAGAACACTAAAGCCGCCCTCAGCGGAGTACAAGCGACTCAGGCCGCCCGACTGGCGGAAGCTCAGGGCAGCGACAGCAGCAATAACAACCTGGCCGGGGTGAGCTTGTCCTACGGTCGCCAGTCTTCCCGTTCAGAACAGCAGTCCCGTCAGACCACCCAACAGGGCAGCCACCTCACTGCCGGGGATAACCTCACGATAACGGCGCACGGTGACGATAAAGGGACATCCGGTCCGAACGGCGATATCCGTATTCAGGGCAGCCAGTTACAGGCAGGTAAAGACCTGAAACTCAATGCCAGTCGGGATATTACGCTCTCGTCCAGCCAGAACACCGAACAGACCACCGGCAAAAACAGCAGCCACGGCAGCTCGCTGGGCGTGGGCCTGACCGCTGGACCCGGAGGCACTGGTCTGAACGTCTCGGCCAATGTCAGCCGGGGTAACGGCCGTGAAAACGGCAACGGCGTCAGCCACAATAACACCACGTTACAGGCGGGACAGACCGTTGAGCTAAACAGTGGCCGGGATACCACCCTGAAAGGGGCGCAGGTGAAGGGTGAGCAAATTACCGCCGAGGTAAAACGCCATCTGTCATTGAGCAGTGAACAAGACAGCCAGCGCTATGACAGCCGACAACAGAATGCCAGCGCCGGCGTCAGTGCCACCGTAGGCCCCCTCACCAACGGCACCCTGACTCTCAATGCCAGCCGCAATAAACTGCACAGCAATTACGATTCAGTGCAGGAGCAGACCGGGCTATTTGCTGGTCAAGGCGGCTATCAGGTTAATGTCGGCGACCACACCCAATTGGACGGCGCAGTGATAGCCAGTCAAGCCGACAAAGCCAAAAACACCCTCAACACCGGGACACTGGGTTTTAAAGATATTCAAAATAAAGCGGACTTTAGCGTTGAGCAGCAGAGTGCGGGCGTCAGCCTTGGTCAACCAACCGCCGGTCAGGTGCTGAATAATCTGGCGGTTAATGCGCTGACAGGGACCCATAACCAAGGCCATGATAGCAGTACCACGCACGCTGCGGTCAGTGACGGCAATCTGATTATTCGGGATAAGGCGCACCAGACGCAGGATACCGCGAACTTAAGCCGCGATACCGATAACGCCGCCAATGTCCTGAGTCCGATATTTGATAAGGAGAAAGAGCAACAACGGCTGAAACAGGCGCAACTGATTGGCGAACTCAGCGCCCAGATGACCGAGATAGCCGGGACGGAAGGGAAAATTATCGCCACAAAAGCGGCGCAAGCAAAACTGGACCATATCAGTGAACAGGATAAAGCCGATGCCAGAGAAAAGTTGGTTAACCGGGGCAATCAACACCCGACTTCCGCGGATATCAACCAACAAATCTATGACACCGCTTACACGCAGGCGCTGAATGACTCCGGCTTGGGGACCGGCGGCAAATACCAGAAAGCGTTACAGGCAGCCACGGCAGCGATTCAAGGACTGGCGGGAAATAATCTCGGTCAGGCGCTGGCCGGCGGTGCTTCACCGTATCTGGCCGGCGTGATTAAAGATCTAACGACTGACCCACAAACCCATCAGGTGGATATCGCCACCAATACGCTGGCCCATGCGATTTTGGGCGCCGTGGCGGCGGAAGTCAGTGGCAACAATGCCCTGTCGGGAGCAGCCGGCGCCGCTTCCGGTGAACTGGCGGCTCAGGTATTGATTAAGCAACTTTACGGCGATAAGGCAAAAGTCAGTGAGTTAACCGAGGAGCAGAAACAAACTGTCAGCACCCTTTCCACCCTGGCAGCCGGGCTGGCAGGCGGGATTGCCGGTAACTCCACCGGCAGCGCCGTTACCGGGGCCCAGGCCGGGAAGAATGCGGTGGACAATAATGCCCTAGCTGTACCCATGCCACCGCCACCGATAGCGGGTTCAAACACGGGTGAAGCCGTGAACGAAGCCAATCAGACGATAGCTTCAGCTTTGGACAAAAAGTTAAAGGAGATAGGAGAAACGCTAGATAAAGCTACAGAGTGTTCATTTGGACGGGTATGTTCTTCAGATTATGTGGATGGTGAAAACCAACCTAATATATCAAAGGATCTGACAGATTCAGAGAAAGCCGAACTTGGTGGTTCAGGAGCAGGAACTCCAGGAGGCTGGGAACCTGAAAATGAACAGAGAGCTAGAAATGAGGAATTGGTCAAGCATCAGCAACAGGATCGATTCAACGAGCTGACTAAAGTATACGATAAGAATCATCCATCACAAGATCTAGTCATTGATGGTCAGACGATCCGTCAAGGTGAAGGAGCTAGTCGATATGGCACAACAAAAATTTTCGAGAGCCAAAAGCTTACAGATAAACAAATTCATAACTATGCTCAACAATTAGCAGGAGATACTCCACTCAAACAGGTTAGGTCTGGGATTTATACTGCGAAATTGGGTGATGGTACTACCGTTACTTTACGAAATGTATCAACGTCAGAAGCACAAACCGGAGCTAGATGGACAATAGATGTAAAAGATAATGGTCAGTTAGGCGATGTTGCTACTAAGTACAAAACGGGTATCGAAATTAAATTTAGGTGATTTATGTTAAATGAAGAGGACTATTTGGGCCTTTGTGAAGCTTTAGAAGGACGTAATCTACAAGCTTTATGGTGGTCAACAGAGGATTTTTCGGATGATTTTTCTTCTAGGCATCTCCTTTTTCTGAGATTGTTGGGGCGCCTTATGGAAGAAGGACGAATTAGATTAGCAAAACATGGTAAATTTCTTGAAAGTACTGTGGACGAACAGTTAGAACTTTTCCGCCAGGTATTTCCCAAAACAGAAGCTGAGATGGAGGACGGTATTTGGTTTTTTGATGAAATCTGTCCAGGAGGTGCTGTTTGGGTATTAGAAGACGGTTCTTTTGAATGGACCTGACATAGTTAAAAATTTGTCCCTGGTCGAAAAGTGCGTTTCGGGGTCAACGGCTCAGGTCAGTTATAAAAAACTAGGTTCGCTATCAGACTTCACGACAGAGAAAGTTGTTGCGGATAATAATGCCCTAAGTTTACCCAAAGGCATGGCAGATTACGGTCGGTCAGCATCCAGTCTGGCTGCTGCGATGTTAAATGAAGGTAAATCTCCTCAAGAGATTTCGGCGGCATTGTCAAAACATGCCAAAGGTGATCACCCGGAAGGGCAAGATCCGGCAAGAGGATTGTTAGTCGCTTGGGGTGCAGGTGCTTCTGCTGTGGGAGGGACTATAGTTGCGCCTGTTGCTGGGACCGCAGCCGTAGTGGGTGGAGCTTTACTTGGTGCAATATCTGACACCGGAAAACAGCTTATCACTATGAAACCAAACGAGAATTACAGCTATACTGACACGCTTATAGCTGCCGGAGTGGGAGCATTAACCCAAGGTAAAGGTTTGATATATACAGAAGGGGTAAATATTGGTGGAGCTTGGCTAGGTAGCAAGCTTAAAGGTGAAGATGCAACTGGAGCTGTTATAGGTGCGGCTGTTGGTACTGTAGCAGGTGCTAAAGGTGGAAAAATAATTACAGATAAACTGGCTCCTGTCGTTATCAGTCCTGTAGCGTCAGAAATAGGTGGGGCTATCGGAGGTACTGTTGTAGGTACAGTAATAGGCACTGGTATTGAAAACCAGATAAAAGAAAATGGAGCTAAAAATGGAAAATAAACGAATAGGATTAAAAGCTTTTATCCTACTTACAGCTTACTGGACATCGTTTATTTTTCTTTTGGCCTTTATTGCAGGGTTAGCTGTACCTGCATTTTATTATTTTGAAAATGGTTATTTTAATTATCATTGGAATGATTTTATTTACACTGCGAGAGTAGGAGTTGGTGCAGGTTTGCCTGTTGGAATTGGAATTTGGGTATTGGCGAAGATAGAAGAAATTCGCAAAAGAAAATCTTCTTCAGATCCTTAGCTACTTAATTCCGGCCAATATAATCGCAAGTCTGGGTACAGCTTGTTATTGAGAATAATGCGCTGAGTTTACCAAAAGGGATGGCAGATTACGGTCGATCAGCATCAAGTCTGGCTACCGCTATGTCAAATAAAGGTCAATCCTTTCAAGAGATTTCGGCGGCATTGTCAAAACATGCCAAAGGTGATCACCCGGAAGGGCAAGATCCGGCAAGAGGATTGTTGGTCGCTTGGGGTGCAGGAATGTCCACGGTAGCGGCACCATTGTTGCTGCCATCAGGAGCAACTGTAGGAAGTATTTTTGCTGGAGGTATAATCAGTGGAACAGCTAATATCAGTAATCAACTGACAAATGGTCCAGTGAACATTACTGATGCACTGATAGCTACTGGAACGGGGGCGGTAACTCAGGGCAAAGGCTTTTGGTTTACAGAAGTGGCTAGTATTACTGGTGCGTATGCAGGTGCTAAATTGCAAGGGAAAGATCCTCTGCTCCCTGCAATTGGTGCAGGTATTGGTAACGTAATAGGTGCAAAGACCAGTAAAGTAGTTACTGATAAATTTAAACCTGTAGTATCAGGAACTGTTGCTGAAGTCATTGGTGCGGGTTCTGGTGCAATAAGCTCTGAAGTTGCGGGCAGTACAATAGAAGATAAGTTAAATAAAAACTGGAGAAAGAAATGAAATCTACAATTGTTTTTCCATATTTATTGTTTTTCCTGACTCTATCCACTATTGCATCGTTATTTATTACAACCTTACTTATAAGATTTGTCGTCGGTGTGATTGCGTATTATCAATTTGGCGAAATAGACTTTAGTCTTAATGATGTTATATACGCTGTTAAAGTGGGGATTTCAGGAGGGATACCTTTAGGTATTGGAGCTTGGATTTTAGCTAACCTAAAAGAAAGCAAAGAGAAATTCCCCCCTTCTGATCCTTAGCAAGTAAGAATTCTGGCCTTCTGACCAAGATTTTTGTCGAGAATAACCATTTAAGCGTTGACCAGAATCGTTCAAGGAGCGAAGAACTGGTCAACTGTCAGGGAGATAGCAGTTGCCATACGACAGTCGGGATAAATATCGGCAGGAATATGACCAGGTTCAGGAGCGGATAGCAACTTGCTCAGGGGCTGACCAATGTGTCGCGGTTGCCAAAGAGCTGCGGGCATTACAGGGTGATTACAGTGCCCGGATGAGCGAAATTCAGGAAAAAGCCAGAATACAGGGGCTGGATTCGTTCACACCAACAGAAGAGTGGGAATGGGCTGATAACCGTATCAACCGAATCAGAGGGCTGTAGGGAATATGAATGAATTTCTTATTCAACCAGGTTTTGGTGCTCAAATAGGGAATAGTACACAAAAAACCAGCCAAATATGTGCAGAGTGTTTACAAAGCCAATAAAAATATTGGAAAAGTGATCAATCATACCTTGATGGTCAACATAAAAACCATCTTGATATTTTTGATAACAAAGGGAAATTTAGGGCTGCCTTAAACTTAGATGGTACGGGAAACCAGACCAAAATTGATGCTGCTAAAGGAAGGGAATTATAAATGTCTATGCGTAGAATAGCGTTGAGCAATAAAAAACTGCGTGGTATACCACGTAGACTACGCTCATTGAAAATATGGTCCGAGTCATATAAAACCTATTTTCCTATTATCACTGAAAATGATTATTCTTACGGTTATTGGAATGTCAAAATTCCGGTGCATTCAGCACTGGTACAAGGAAAACAGACTAACAAAAATATTCAATCTATTTGTGCTCAAGATTTGATAGATGCAGCCTATAACATTTATAAGGCGAAGCCAGACAATGAAAATAATATAAGAATTACTTGCTCCATTGTATTGCCTGATATGTTTTCAAGTGAATTATGTATATTCACATCTGAGAAATATTTCAATGAACATACGCGTAATGGATATGGTCGGTTTGGTAAAATAACTTTATTAAGTGAGCGGAGTTTATGCAAAGAATGGAACTTACGATTACCTGATGAATTTTCAGAGCCAGGTGTTCTTAGAATAAGTGAAGATGACGAGGGAAAGCCTTATTATTCTGAATGCTGGTATATTGGTGAAGTTAACTATACCCAATGGATTTCAAGATGCATCGCGACGGCAAGGGAGCAAATCCCCGGGAGCATAGATAACTATGTGACCGGGGTGAGTGAGTGCAGCTAACAAAGAGGCAACTTGAAAGATGACGGGTATAAATATAAGAATTTGTCGGATTAGATTAATAAGTACAATTTTTTGTAAAGATAGATCATTTGGCTCCCAATAAATTACAATGGGAGCCAAATAATCTTTCGGGTTCTTCGTTGTATAAGAATACTATGATCTTAATGCTTGATTATTAAATACTGGGTTAGATTGAATATGGATTCTCTGTAAATGTCGTTCTGATTTGGAAGTAAATCCTTCACGTCCATGTAATAGAGAGAAGTTATCCACAATCACCAGATCGCCTTTTTTCCATGCATGAGCATATAAATGGCGTTTATCATATAGTGTTTTGATAAAATCTTGCTGAAATTTCTCTACTTGATCTGAGTTGATATTATGGTATTCAATAGCATGTTTATTCAGGAATTTTTCTCCATCTATTGCTGGCTCATTATACCTGATAACGTATCCGTTTCCGTCCGGGTGTTCTTCCAGTAAAGGGGAGTGAACTTCTCCACCATAATGAGTGACTTTATTAATGCGATAAGTAATAGATATATTTTTCCATTGTTCTAATTGCTGTTGAGTAGCATTGGCAACAACACGACGAGTATTGACAAAGGTTGTTCTGCCCCCTTGGTCGCTTTCGGGTGCGTGGGCACAGTGGAACATAATAAATTCGGGAATTGTCGGTTTATACATGCCATCCCAGTGCAACGGCATATAGCTGTTGTCAAAAACGTGATCGGTAGCACCTTGGTGTTCGCGAACATCCAAAATAGCACCAAACGGCCACATCATTATTTCTCCCCAATTTCGGGCATATTCTTCATATTCTTTGTGATCAGATAAGTCAGATTTGAAGCCACGTAATATAAGTAGATGATGTTTTCTAGCCAATTCTTTCAGTTGTTCCACTGATAATGTATCAATATGTTGTTCGGAATGTTGAGGCGTAATTTCTAAACCAAAAGGGGTTATCTCTTCTGTCTGAAAGTTATTTAATGCTGTCATCGTTATTTTCCTTTAAATTATAATTTCTCTTTAAATCACATAGTGACTAGGTTTTCCATGAATATCGACTAGTTTTCCACCCATCATCTGGACTTCTTTATGTTTCATAAGTATGAATTGTCCATTTACATTGGCTGCAACACCGTGCCAAGGGGTTAACCAATCATCCCGGGTCGGCATCATATGAATACCAAATTTAATACTATTTGCTGGCTGAGGATGAATAGATAAACGTATGGCATTTGGAAAATGGGTATCTAATAAACTTCCCCACGCCCAACTTCGTTGAATAACACCAACAGCCCTTTGTTTGGCATCTTTTTGTAGGGCATTGTTTGATCCGGTATAGCCGGGTAATAAGCTGTCTTCATACAAGAAACGGGTGACTGCACGATATAATTGTAATCCATCACTATTTTGTAACAATTCATCTTTGATAGATTCTTCCGAGCGGGCATAATGTTTGACTAACATCTGTCGCTGTAAATTGAAGTTGTCACTATGTTCACAGAGTTCTTTATCGTCATTAAGGTTAAATGTACTTAAGTTGATAGCACCCACTTCATGAAGTAATTGTTTAATATCTTCATGATATTGGCTGATAACATTATCACTGACATGAATGAGATCACCAAAAACATGACCATCGGAGCAAATAATAATGCGGGCGCCAGGAGGATAATAAAGTTGAATACGTTGGCAAAGAGAATTAAGAAAAATCAAAGATAAACGTTCTGCCATATCTGGAGCAGTACCAAGTACTTTATTTATGTTAGGTGACTTAGTTGGGAATGCCGGTAAAATGAATTCGATAGGCTTTTTATTCCTGATAAAGTATTCAATTCTAGGTAATTGTACAGATTTAATAATCTCTTCTTCTTTAGCAGAGTCTCTCCCTGGATCAGTAAGGCGTCTACGATATTGCAATAATTCGCGCAGAATCTGCATAGAAATATTGTGAAAGGAAACATTCTCGGATGTAATATTATTATCGGTGACACTTTGCATAATTATGGTTTCTCATACTTATTGTAAATATCCATTCTTTGATTTCTTTAGAAATAGATAAACAGCGGTTTTACTAATTGGTATAGGCGAAGTGTAAGATAATGCAATTAAAAGTTGATATAATATTTAAGAATATATAATAATTTATTTGGTAATAAACAATATGTTTGAATGTGATTTATATAATTAATCAATATATTTGATTGATTGTTACATTAAGGTACTGTTTTTAAAGGCTATTAAAAAAATTAAGCAACTGGTACGATCACTGAAATTAAATATCCTTAAAATTAAATTAGTGCAGGTGAAATTTGGCTGCCGACAATTTCATATTGGCAATTTTTCCTGAAATTCATCTTAAATAAGATGGGTAAGGTTTTTTCCTTTACTTATTAATATATTTGTAAAAATTATACAATCTGGTTATTGCATAAGAAAAAATTATAACTTCAATGAAAGAAAAAATCATTAAAGTAAAAAAATAAATTACTGCATGAGATTGATAATAAAGATTATTATTACAACCATGACCATCTTTAGTTATTGTTTTCCGAAAACTAAGTTTGCCATTAATCCAATTGGATTAATGATCCTTATTCCATATGAATATTACAATATGATTGTTATTTCAGAATAAATATTGATGAGTGAATTGCAGCATAATTATTCAATAGCGTAGATGAAGATTGGTCTTGATTTTGACAGAGCTACGTGGAAGAAACAGATAGCTGTACAGTGTGAATTAAATCACGATACTTCCCCATAGACTGACAATCAGTCATGGGGAAGTGAAAATAGCTTAAGAACAGATTTGGTGATGTTCAAAAGTATCAAGTAATTGCTGAATGAATTCCAGGCGTGCCATTCTTTCGTTCAGGTCAGTGATGAATTTCAGTTTAGCGGGGCCATCTAATCGGTAAATTTCAGGTTGTTTCTGTAACAGGCCGATAAGATAGGTTGGATCAACTTTATTTTTTTCACTAAACTCGATGAATCCCCCTTTTTCGTGGGCTTCTATTCGTTTAATACCTAATTTTTGAGCTGACAAGCGAATGGCTGCTGATTGTAATAAATGACGCCCCGGATTAGGTAATGTACCAAACCGATCTATCAATTCAACCTTCAACTCGGCTAATTCTGATTCATCTTTGGCGCTGGCAATACGTTTATAAAAAGATAAACGCATATTGACATCAGGAATATAATCATCGGGCAACAAAATAGGCATCCGCAATTCAACGTCAGTTTGGCTATTGGTCAAGTCTTCAAGTGAAGGTTTACGGCCTGCTTTTAGTGCATCGACAGCGCTTTCCAACATTTCCATGTAGAGAGTGAAGCCGATGGTTGTCATTTGACCACTCTGTTCTTCACCCAGGAGTTCGCCGGCTCCACGGATTTCAAGGTCGTGAGTTGCCAGTGCAAAACCGGCGCCTAAATCTTCAAGGGAAGCGATGGCTTCCAGACGTTTGTGTGCGTCGGTTGTCATTGCTTTCGGATGTGGTGTCAGCAGGTAAGCATAAGCCTGATGATGAGAACGTCCGACACGTCCACGCAATTGATGCAATTGGGCCAGGCCAAAATGGTCAGCACGTTCAATAATGATGGTATTGGCGCTTGGAATGTCGATGCCTGTCTCAATAATTGTGGTGCAAATCAAAACGTTAAATCGTTGATGATGGAAATCAGTCATCACTCGTTCTAAATCCCGTTCACGCATCTGCCCGTGACCAATTGCGAACCGTGCCTCTGGTACTAATTCTTCGAGACGCAGTTTCGCTTTCTCAATATTTTCAACGTCATTATAGAGGTAGTAAACTTGACCACCGCGCAAAACTTCACGCAATATGGCTTCTCGCACCACCAGACTGTCATACTCGCGCACGAAGGTTTTGACTGCCAGACGACGAGCGGGAGGGGTCGAAATAATTGAGAGATCCCGCATACTACTCATTGCCATATTGAGCGTTCGGGGAATTGGGGTTGCGGTGAGGGTCAGAATATCGACGTCGGCACGCATGGCTTTGATCTGCTCTTTGTGACGAACACCGAACCGGTGCTCTTCATCGACAATTAATAAACCAAGGTCTTTCCAGCGCAGGTCGCTTTGTAGCAATTTATGCGTGCCAATAATAATATCAACTTTACCTTCGGCTGCCATTTCAACGACTTGCTGTTGTTCCTTGGCGCTGCGAAAGCGGGATATCATCTCAATACGTACAGGCCAGTTAGCAAAGCGATCGCGGAAGTTATCAAAGTGTTGCTGAGCCAGTAGGGTTGTCGGAACCAGTACCGCCACCTGCTTGTCATTATGGACTGCCAAAAATGCGGAGCGCATTGCAACTTCGGTTTTGCCAAATCCGACATCACCACAAATTAAGCGATCCATTGCTACTGGTTGACACATATCATTCAGAACTGCGTTAATCGCTTGTTCCTGATCTGGGGTTGTTTCAAATGGAAAGCTCTGACAGAACAATTGATATTGTTCCCAATCATGTTTAAAAGCAAATCCTGGTTTTACGGCGCGGTGAGCATAAATATCAAGTAGTTCCGCGGCCACATCGCGTACTTTTTCGGCTGCTTTCTGGCGGGCTTTGTTCCATGCTTCTCCGCCCAATTTGTGTAATGGGGCATTTTCATCAGCACCACCTGCGTAGCGGCTGATGAGATGCAGGGAAGATACCGGAACATAGAGTTTATCGTCACCAGAGTAACTTAGGATCAGATATTCAGCTTTGATACCACCTGCTTCCAGCGTGGTTAATCCCTGGTAGCGGCCAACGCCATGCTCCAAATGGACCACTGGCTGACTGGGACGTAATTCTGCAAGGTTACGGATCAGGGTATCGGTATTAATCGTGCGGCGGGTGTCTTGACGGCGGCGAACAACACGCTCGCCAAGCATATCGCTTTCACAGATTAAAGCCAATTCACTCTTTATATCGATAAAACCATGTTCAGCGGCACCAATCATCAAAAAGTGACCTGGCTGTTGTGCTTGATACAATTTGCTGATTTTATTGGGTTTAATCTTTATTCGTGACAATAATTCTTGCAACGCCTCTTTGCGTCCTTCGCTCTCAACAGAGAAAATAACGCGGCCATTGAATTGTTCAAGGAAACGACGAAGCTTATCCAGCGGCGCCTTATTTTGCGCAACAACGGAGAGATCAGGCAGTAGCTGATAATCAAGATTTACGTGATTCGCTTTTTTGCTCAATTCCTCCGCTTTAAGTTGAATGCGGGGCCAGTTTTTTAGCGCTGAGAATAAATTATCCGCCGGAAGCCAAAGCTCTTCTGGGGGTAAGAGAGGTCGCATTGGATCAATTTTACGGCTTTCGAAGCGCTGTTGAATATCTTGCCAGAAACGTTCAGCGGCATTATTGATTTCTTGGCTGAGAATCAGGGTGTTATCAGGTAGGTAATCAAATAATGCAGGCAGGGGTTGGTTGAAAAACAACGGTTGCCAGTATTCTATTCCTGCCGGTAACGTACCTTTACTGACTTGCTGATAAATGTGCTCACTGTCACGACGGACTTCAAAACGTTCTCGCCACTGGCTGCGAAACAGTTCAATCGTCTCTTTATCTGTTGGGAATTCATGTGCAGGCAGTAGGTTGATTTGCTTAACTTCAGTCAGCGTCCGTTGGCTGTCAACATCGAAAATGCGTAAGCTGTCGATTTCATCATCGAAGAAATCAATACGATAGGGATGCTCACTTCCCATTGGAAAAAGATCAAGTAGTGCGCCGCGAGTAGCAAATTCGCCATGTTCAAGAACTTGTTCGACACTACGATAGCCGGCCTGTTCTAATTCAGCACGAAGTTTATTCCGTGAGAGTCTCTGACCTTTATGCATAACCAGCGCGTGTCCGTTAAGGTACTCATGAGGGCAAACCCGTTGCATTAAGGTATTTATCGGCAGGATTAAAACACCTTTGGTCATCGTCGGCAGACGGTAAAGTGTAGACAGACGGCTGGAAATGATTTCCTGATGGGGAGAGAAGCTGTCATACGGCAGTGTTTCCCAATCGGAAAGAAGATCAACAGGGCAGTCGGTAAACTGATGAATTTCATCATGCAGACGCAGGGCGTTTTGCATGTCTTTGGTTATCAGTACGACAGGTCCTTGATGGCGTTCGATAATTTCAGCACACTCTACAGCGCAAGCGGCGCCAATAAGTCGACCTAATTGACGGTTATCACCGCGGCGTTCAGGAAGTTCATAACGATATTTTGAGGACATAAGCGTAAATGTGTTCTCTATGATTCAGTCCATTCCCAACGGGCTTTCGATGCATATATGGTCTTCGAGTAAACACGCAGGCTGGTTGAGAGAAAATAAAAAAACCACAGAATCTGGGTGTTGGTGGTTCCATAAAATATAACTACCCTTTATTATCCCCGAACACTTTGCTTTGGCAACAGGGGCGTAACAGATTTCATGTTTCAATCTGTCTCATTATTTATAGGTTTACGGTATATGCGTGGCCGGGCGGCTGACAAATTTGGTCGGTTTGTTTCATGGCTATCAGCAATTGGTATTACTCTCGGTGTTGCTGCATTGATTACCGTGTTGTCTGTGATGAACGGTTTTGAGCGTTCATTGGAAACCAGTATTCTTGGTTTGATGCCACAGGCGATTGTGACGTCGGTAAACGGTTCGTTAGACCCAACATCGCATCCTGCCAGTGAACTTGCGGATTTAAAGCAGATTAACAGGATTACACCATTGGTGATGGGGGATGTGGTATTGCAAAGCGCCCGGAATGTGGGGGTCGGTGTGATGTTGGGCATCACTTTTGATGAATATGAACCGCTGACTGAATATTTGATCGGCGCTGATCGTCATCAGCTTGCACCCGGTAGCTACAATGTTATTTTGGGCGAAAGACTGGCCGGGGAGCTTGGCGTAAAACGCGGTGATCGCATTCGCCTGATGGTGCCAGGCGCAAGTCAGTTGACGCCAATGGGGCGTATTCCTAGTCAGCGTCTATTTACTGTTATTGGTACTTTTACATCTAATAGCGAAGTCGATGGCACACAGATTCTGGTTAATCAGCAAGATGCTGCCCGTCTGATGCGTTATCCGCCAGGTCACATTACTGGCTGGCGTCTCTATCTTTCAGAGCCATTGGCTGTAGATAGTTTGAGTTTACAAACCCTGCCTGAAGGGTTGTTGTGGAAAGATTGGCGCGAACGTAAAGGTGAGTTTTTCCAAGCGGTAAGGATGGAAAAAAACATGATGGGCTTATTGTTAAGCCTGATTATTGCTGTGGCAGCATTTAATATCATTACTTCGCTTGGTTTATTGGTAATGGAAAAACAGGGAGAAGTGGCGATTTTGCAAACACAGGGACTGGTACGTCGTCAGGTGATGGCGATTTTTATGATCCAGGGAGCGGGAGCTGGGATCGTCGGCACTTTATTGGGAACTGGGCTTGGTGTTTTGCTTTCCAGTCAGCTTAATAACTTAATGCCGCTTATTGGTCTGTTGACCTCCGGCGTTGAACTGCCTGTTGCTATTGAGCCGCTACAGGTTGCTACAATCGCAATTTCAGCGATGGCGATTGCTCTATTGTCTACGTTATATCCTTCCTGGCGTGCTGCGGCCATCCAACCTGCTGAGGCTTTGCGTTATGAATAATCAACCACTATTGTTGTGTAATCATCTGTGTAAAAAATATCAGGAAGGGCAAGTACTGACCGAAGTGTTGAAAAATGTCACTTTTGCTGTCAATCAGAGCGAAATGATGGCGATTGTGGGAAGTTCCGGCTCAGGTAAGAGTACGCTTCTGCATTTGCTTGGCGGGTTGGATACACCGACTTCTGGTGAAGTCCTGTTTAAAGGGCGCTCTTTGAATAAAATGTCCTCGGGAGCCAGAGCAGAACTGCGCAATCATGAATTGGGCTTTATTTATCAATTTCACCATCTGTTGCCGGATTTTAATGCGATAGAGAATGTCGCTATGCCGCTGTTAATTGGCGGTAAAAATCGCAGTCAGGCACAGAAGAAAGCATTAGAAATGCTGGCGGCTGTTGGTTTGGAGAAGCGCGCTCATCACCGCCCATCAGAATTATCAGGAGGTGAACGCCAGCGTGTGGCAATTGCCAGAGCGTTGGTTAATGAGCCTTCTTTAGTTTTAGCGGATGAACCTACCGGTAACCTCGATTTACGTAATGCAGATAGCATCTTTGCATTACTGGGTGAACTTAACCGGCAGCAAGGCACGGCATTTCTGGTCGTCACCCATGATTTGAATCTCGCCAGCAGATTAAACCGTCAGGTGGAGATGCGTGATGGTTATTTACAGGATGAATTGACCCTGACGGGGGCGTTGTAATGGCGAATTTGCCTCTCTCTTTGGTCACTGCCTTGCGATTTAGTCGTGGGCGCCGCCGTGGCGGTATGGTCTCTCTGATCTCTGTGATCTCTACGCTAGGGATTATGCTTGGTGTCGCTGTTCTCATTATTGGCTTGAGCGCCATGAATGGTTTTGAACGAGAATTGAGAAACCGCATCCTTTCTGTTGTTCCTCATGGTGAAATTTATACGGTCCATCAGCCTTTTGAACAGTGGCATCCTGCGTTGGAACGGGTAAAAAACACCACCGGCGTGGCTGCTGCTTCACCTTATATTACTTTCACTGGATTGATGGAAAAGGGCGCTAGCTTGCATGCGGTTCAGGTGAAAGGGGTTGATTTAGCCACTGAGGCTCAGGTCAGCTCATTACCACAATTTGTACAAGATAATGCTTGGCAAAATTTTCAGGCTGGTCATCAACAGGTCATTTTGGGGCAGGGAGTGGCTAATGCCTTGAAGGTTAAGCAGGGTGACTGGCTGACTGTTATGATCCCGAACAATGATCCCGAAATGAAACTGTTGCAACCAAAACGGATTCGTTTACAGGTTAGCGGGATTTTTCAATTGAGCGGTTTACTTGATCATAGTCTGGCTCTGATTCCTTTGGCTGATGCTCAACAATATTTGGATTATGGGCAGGGGATCACGGGCATTGCGATTAAGGTCGATGATGTGTTTGCCGCTGATCAACGGGTAAGGTCTGCCGGGGAAGCATCACAGGAGTATGTCTATATCAGCAGTTGGATGAGAAATTATGGCTATATGTATCATGATATTCAGATGGTACGTAGCATTATGTATCTAGCGATGATTTTGGTAATTGGCGTGGCGTGTTTTAATATCGTGTCTACCTTGATTATGGCGGTAAAAGATAAAAGTAGCGATATTGCTATCCTGCGAACCCTCGGCGCTAAAGATAGGCAAATTAGAGCAGTTTTTCTCTGGTATGGATTACTGACGGGTATGACGGGCAGTATTGCCGGTGTTATAACTGGCGTGTTGGCATCACTCAATCTGACAGCGCTAATTCATGGGTTGGAAAAGTTGATCGGGCATCAATTTCTTTCTGGTGATGTTTACTTCATTGATTTCCTGCCATCTGAGTTGCATGGCATGGATGTTCTGTATGTT
Organism: Photorhabdus aballayi; assembly: GCF_026153155.1. Taxonomy (NCBI): domain Bacteria; kingdom Pseudomonadati; phylum Pseudomonadota; class Gammaproteobacteria; order Enterobacterales; family Morganellaceae; genus Photorhabdus; species Photorhabdus aballayi. Next base: position 20,408 of record NZ_JAPFCD010000027.1, read on the forward strand.
CTGGCGACGGCTTTGATTCTGAGTTTATTGGCAAGTTGGTATCCGGCAAGGCGGGCAAGTAGACTTGATCCGGCACGAATTTTAAGTGGGAAATAATTAATCTATTATTGGCATGAGCTAATCAAAACGTTATGGTGTAAAAAACAGAAACCTAAGCAGCATTTAAGAAATCTTATTAAGGAAATCAGTATGCGAGTTCGTCGTCGGCTTAGTCGGCTTGGTCGGCTTCGTAAGGTTAAGCGTTTGAGGCAGCAGAGGTTTCGTAGCCGGATTTTTTATAGAGATAATCGATTGGCGCTTAATATGAAAAAACCTTACATCGTGGTATTGACGGGGGCCGGCATTTCGGCTGAATCGGGTATTCGGACTTTCCGCTCCTCTGATGGGCTGTGGGAAGAGCATAGGGTGGAAGACGTTGCTACACCCGAAGGTTTTCAGAAAGATCCAGAATTGGTGCAGGCATTTTATAATGCTCGGCGTCATCAACTTAAGCAATCAGAAATAAAACCGAACGCAGCGCATTATGCTTTAGCTGCGCTGGAGCACGAGCTTGGCGATCATTTTTTGTTGATTACCCAGAATATCGATAATCTTCATGAGCGGGCGGGCAGCTATCGCACGGTGCATATGCATGGTGAGTTGTTCAAAATCCGTTGTTGCCAATCTGGGCAAGTGTTTGAGTGGACAGACGATTTGACGACAGATGAGCGTTGTCATTGTTGTCAGTTCCCTTCGCCATTGCGTCCACATGTTGTTTGGTTTGGTGAAATGCCTTTGGAGATGGAACAGATCTACTCGGCACTGGCTCAGGCAGATATTTTTATCGCTATCGGCACCTCTGGTCATGTTTATCCTGCGGCTGGATTTGTGCATGAAGCTAAACTGGCAGGGGCGCATACGGTAGAGTTGAACTTAGAACCAAGTCAGGTAGAAAGTTTATTTGATGAAAAGCATTATGGACCAGCCAGTCAGATAGTAGATGAGTATGCCAGAAGGTTAATTGATAGTATTAAAGAATTTAAAGCTGATTTGACGCAATAATTATTGTGTTTCTCTTCCTCATAATGGGTAACGAAATCCCTGGGGGAAGAGAATAATGGACAGATTACTAGAACGTTTTTTTAAATACATATCTTTTGATACTCAGTCAAAGCCGTCAGCGAAGACTATTCCCAGTAGTCATGGACAGCTCGAACTTGCTAACGTGCTGAAACAGGAGCTGATCGAATTAGGTTTTTCCAATGTGATACAGGATGCTCATGGTTGTGTTATGGCAACATTACCAGCCAATACATCTTGGCCTGTACCTGCTATCGGTTTTATTGCTCACCTTGATACTTCACCTGATTTCTCTGGAAAAAATGTAAGTCCACAAATGTTGGAAAATTATCGAGGTGGTGAGATTGCTCTGGGAGCGGGTAATGAAGTGTTATCGCCGGTTATGTTTCCTATCTTGCATAACATGTTGGGGAAAACACTGATTACTACTGATGGTAAAACACTGCTTGGCGCCGATGATAAAGCGGGTATTGCAGAAATCATGACTGCAATGGTTCGTCTGAAAAATAGCAATATCTTACATGGTGATATTCGGATTGCGTTTACGCCTGATGAGGAGATAGGTAAGGGGGCGCACTATTTTGATATTAATTCATTTGATGCTGAGTGGGCATACACCGTAGATGGCGGTGGTGTAGGTGAATTGGCATTTGAAAACTTCAATGCAGCGGTAGTAACCGTTAAGATTGTTGGTAATAATGTTCACCCTGGTAATGCTAAAAATGTGATGATTAATGCTTTATCGCTGGCGATCCATATCCATCAGGCATTGCCATCGGAAGAAACACCGGAACGTACCGATGGATATGAAGGCTTCTATCATTTGCAACGTATTAAAGGCACGGTTGAGTGTGCTGAAATGCACTATATCATTCGTGATTTTGATCGGAATAACTTCGAAGAACGTAAAAAGAAGATGATTAAAATTGCGGAAAAAGCCGGTGAGGGGTTGCATCCTGGTTGTTATATCGAACTGACTATCGATGACAATTATTACAATATGCACGATGAGGTTATCAAATATCCGCATGTTATTGAAATTGCCAAGCAGGCAATGCTGGATTGTAATATTGAACCCGTTATTAAACCTGTTCGTGGTGGTACTAATGGCGCACAATTGTCATTCCGTGGTTTACCCTGTCCGAATATATTTATGGGAGGGTATAATTATCATGGTAAACATGAATTTGTTTCGTTGGAAGGAATGGAACAAGCTGTAAGTGTTGTCATGCGTATTGCTGAATTAACTGCACTGTTGTCTAAAAAGTCGGAAATAAGTCAGGCGTTTTGCAGCGTTAATTAATTTGATCAGATATTAATGGTAAATTTAGCATTACAAATTTTTAACAAAGTTTACGAAATTCTCCCCTTTGAATGCTAATTGAGAGCGAAGCGAACTTAGCAGCCCCCCACTATAATCACTTGTGATTTAGTGGGGAGAGCAAGTTACAGGCAGTGAGTGAATAACGGATCTAGATGTTGAACAGAATTAATGGTCTTTGATAACTATACCCGTTATCTTTCAAGTTGCCTCTTTGTTGGCTGCACTCACTCACCCCGGTCACATAGTTATCTATGCTCCCGGGGATTCGCTCCCTTGCCGTCGCGATGCATCTTGAAATCCATTGGGTATATATTACATATTGAATATTAAATGAAATTAACCTCTTGAGGTGAGGTATCAATCATTAAAGTACCAGTAACCACTATTGACCAATGCAGTGAGCAGTCTGATAAAACGAACATCATCTATTGCTTCACCAAGCATTTCTGCATTAATTTCATAATAGTGGCAAAGAACATTAGCTGCTTTAATATGAGGTGTATTTATTAATTCACCGTTAACAAAGCATTGATCGCCAATCCTTATAACCCGTAACCCGTTAAGGCGGTGGAGATTTTCACCTTGTTTCATTAATTCATAAATTTCATCACTTTCATAAGGTGGCTCTGGTGGAGCAATATCAAGTTCATGTCGTGACTGGGAGATGAATTCACCAAACCATTGCTGGAAAGTGTCAGGTTGTGCCAATAACTCGTTCATCATGGCGTGTAGCGCTGATAGTTCATGTGGTTGGACTAGTGCCGGATTTTCGCGGAAAGCCAGATCAGGATCGCTATAACGATAGCTGCCTAAATCATTAGCCAGTACATGATCGGCGAAGCTACTGAAAAGTTCACGGGAATTAGGGGCGCGGAAACCAACTGAATAATTCAGTGACTCTTCGATGGCATAACCTTCATGGGGAAATCCAGGTGGGATATAGAGAATATCGCCGGGTTCCATTTCTTCGTCAATAATGGCATTAAAGGGATCGACCTGTAATAGATCGGGGTGAGGACAGCGTTGTTCCATTGGTAGCTTTTCACCAATGCGCCAGCGACGGCGGCCCATTCCTTGAATGATAAACACATCGTATTGGTCAAGATGCGGACCAACACCACCACCGGGAACGGAAAAGGAGACCATCAGATCGTCTATCCGCCAGTCAGATAACACGCGGAATGGTTGCATTAGCGCGGCGGAAGGATGGTGCCAGTGATTAACCGCTTGTACCAGCAGCGACCACTCTTTTTCACCTAAATGATCGTAACTTTCGAATGGACCATGAGAGACATCCCAACGGCCATTTTTCTGGCTGACTAGGCGGCAGTCAACTTCATTTTCCATCGCCAGACCCGCTAGTTCATCGGGAGTAAGGGGATCAATGAATTGATGGAAGCCTTGTTTAATCAGTAAAGGCCGTTTTTGCCAATGATTCTGCAAAAACGCCTGCCAATCCAGGTTCAACTGATAGTCCATAGTGACATCCTGAGTGTGGAGTGAATTTCAGGGTATTATAACCAATAGTTAAATCCAGTATCAGACTGTAATGGCATATTTAACTAATCGTCATCATTAATTTGCTGGCATCGGAATATAACGCAAATTCTGGCGCCGCCAAGTGGGCTGTCACTGATACTGATATCACCTTCATATTGTTCGATAATTTCAGATGCAATTGACAATCCTAGCCCTTGACCAGGCCTCAAAGTATCAACACGTTGGCCTCGTTGGAAAATCATTTCCCGTTTTTCAATTGGCACCCCTGGACCATCGTCATCGACAATAATCATTATCGAATCGTGATCGAGCGCCACAGAGATCTCAACAAATTTAAGGCAATATTTACAGGCGTTTTCCAGCACATTACCCATGACTTCCATAAAGTCATTTTTCTCGCCAAGCCAGGTGATCTCCGGTGAGACATCTAACGTGAGACTGACCCCTTTACGCTGATAGACTTTTGTTAAAGCGCTGCACAGGCTATCCAGTAAAGCAGAAACAGAAGAAACTTTTCGCATAATGGTGCTATGTTCACTGCGCATACTGGCTCGATGTAGATAATAGCCTATCTGCTGAGAAATACGGCCAATTTGCTCCAGCATGATAGGTTCTGCCTGTTGAATAGTCATTTGTTTACTGTCACGTAAAGAACGGAGAGTTGATTGTAAAACAGCCAATGGCGTTTTCAAGCTGTGTGTCAGATCAGCCAGTGTTGTCCGGTATTTTGTATAGCGGTTGCGTTCGTTATTGAGCAACACATTAAGGTTACGAACTAGTCCCCGTAGCTCTGCCGGTGGGTTTTCATCCAGTTTTTCCCGTTCACCTTTTTCTAACGAACTGATCTGATGAATAAGCGATTTAATTGGCCGTAAACTCCAATGGGCTGCCAGCCAGATTAATGGGATAACCAGAATAAGATTGGCAATCAATACATAACCGAACCATTCCCACACTAGAACCGTTTTTTGTAAATCCTGTGGAATGGTATCGATGACTACAATAGTTAATGCTGGCAAATGAGCTGTCGCACTATATTTGTTGACAGAAACGGAGTGGGTTAGTTCGTTATCTTCATTTTCGTCAAGTGCGTCAAGTTTACCTAATTGCCCTTGTGTGTTAGCCGAGTGTGTTAGCAAGTCACGGCTGCTTTTTAGATCAGTATCCAGTTCATATAAACCATCTTCTTTTAACCATTCGCTAGGAATAGAGTTTTCGACTTTTGGGATATGGCGTTGACGCCAGAGGATGGTACCTTTGTTGTTATAAATCAGTACTAATGATGGGTTATTCAGTGTGAAATTAGGGGGTACTGAAATATCCAACTTATTATTATTCCACTGAGCAAGGCTGAAAAATAGATTACTTTGACTGCGTAGCAGTGTATAAGCGGTTTTATCAAAACTGACCAGATAACCGACGATGGCAACAATACCGTAAGACATGGTAAGAGCAAGAATAACCGCAGCAGTTGCCATTAAAAACCGGGTACGGAGTGAGAAAGGCTGCTTTTTGTGCTTAAGCACTTTTTTACCGATGAAAGTTTTATACATCAAAGCGATAGCCTTGACCACGAACAGTCACGATAGCTTCATAGGGCCAGATATCTAATATTTTTTTCCTTAGTCGACCAATTAAAACATCGATGGAGTGGCCTTCGCGCAGTTCAGCATCAGGGTATAATTGGCGCATTAATGACTCTTTAGTGACAACTTTGTCGCTATTACACATTAGGATTTCAATGATGCGGTATTCAAATGCTGTTAGTTTGACGCTCTCCCCGTAAACTGTTAATTCCTTGCGTGACAGATCAATTTTGAAAGGTGGGAATTCAATAATTTGAGAAACTAGCCCATTATTACGGCGTAGGAGTGCCTGCATACGGGCAATAATTTCTTCAAGATGAAAGGGCTTAGTAACATAGTCATCCGCTCCTGCATCAAGAACCGTGACTTTTTCTTGCCAACTTTCGCGGGCGGTCAGAACAAGAATGGGAAGTTTTTCATCTTTTTGGCGCCAGCGACGGATCAAACTCAGACCATCTTCTCCGGGCAAACCAAGATCGACAATGGCGATATCGGGTTCGCTCTCAACCAGATAGTAATCGGCTTCTTTGGCGTTTGCCGCGGCATCAACTAGATGGCCGGTATCACGAAGCTGTACCGTTAAATGGTGACGCAGTAACATGTTGTCTTCAACGATCAATATCCGCATGGAATAATCCTTCTCAACTCCAGTAGGCAGTATTGTAATAATCAATTCATTCGGACTGTTATATAGACAAAACTGCTAGTAAAAAATTCAATGCAATGGTTCTGGCTGAATATGTTAGATACATGGATCGGTAACAGCAAGACGTTAAGTAGAAATAGAGAATATAACTTTAAAGTGCGTTTGGGATTGGTTTATATAAGGATAGTAACAGACGGATGTTTTATCCGTCTGCTGAATATCAATTACTTCAATTCATCAACCAATGTAATTGCACGGCCAATATAATTTGCCGGTGTCATGGTTTTCAGGCGTGTTTTCTCTTCTTCCGGTAAATCCAATCCATCGATAAAGATTTTCATCCCTTCAGCATTGACGCGTTTACCGCGGGTAAGTTCTTTGAGTTTTTCATAAGGTTTTTCGATACCATAGCGACGCATCACTGTCTGGATAGGCTCAGCAAGCACTTCCCAGTTTTGATCGAGCTCATCCAGCAAGTGCTGCTCATTGACTTCCAACTTATTTAAGCCTTTCATCGTAGATTGATAAGCGATTAGAGCATATCCCAGGCCAACGCCAAGGTTACGTAATACGGTTGAATCCGTCAGATCCCGCTGCCAGCGGGAAATCGGTAATTTGCTTGCCAAATGACCAAATACCGCATTTGCCAGTCCCAGATTGCCTTCTGAGTTTTCAAAGTCAATTGGATTGACTTTGTGTGGCATAGTGGAAGAACCGATTTCACCGGCAATCGTTTTCTGTTTGAAATGGTTAAGTGCGATGTAACCCCAAATGTCACGGTCAAAATCAATCAGAATCGTGTTGAAACGGGCAATGACATCGAACAATTCAGCAATATAATCATGGGGTTCGATTTGAGTCGTGTATGGATTCCACTTGATGCCGAGTGAAGTCACAAAAGTTTCACTAAACTGATGCCAATCAACCTGTGGGTAAGCGGCTATATGGGCATTGTAATTACCCACGGCGCCATTAATTTTGCCGAGTATTTCGACTTGTTCCAGTTGGCGATACTGGCGTTCCATCCGGTGAGCAACATTGGCAAACTCTTTACCAACTGTGGAAGGCGTGGCAGGTTGGCCGTGAGTGCGAGATAACAGTGGTAAATCTCGATATTCACTCGCCATTTTTTTGATGGTATCAATCATCTGACGCCATTGCGGTAAAAGTACTTCTTCACGGGCTGTTTGTAGCATCAGCGCATAAGCTAGATTGTTAATATCTTCAGAAGTACAGGCAAAGTGAATAAACTCAGAAACTTTGTGTAGTGCAGGAACATGTGCAACTTTTTCTTTTAGAAAATATTCCACTGCTTTGACATCGTGGTTAGTGGTGCGTTCGATAATTTTAATACGCATTGCATCCTGTTCATTGAAATTTGCGATAATTTCATTCAGGTAAGCGTTTGCGTCTGTATCAAAAGCGGGAACTTCTTTAATTTCAGCACATTCTGCCAGTTTTTGCAGCCAACGTACTTCAACCTGCACTCGGAATTTCAGTAAGCCAAACTCACTAAAAATGGTACGTAATGCGCTGACTTTATCGCCGTAACGGCCATCGATCGGAGAAACAGCAGTTAGTGAGGATAATTCCATTGGTAGCAACTCCCGGATTTTATTTAACAATGAGAAAGAATATCTTTCGCCTGTTGGATCAGGCGTTGACGAGAAAACATTAATTGCAAGCGACCGCCGCCGACTTGTTGCCATAAGACCGCACAACGGATGCCAGCCAGTAGAATCGACCGGACTTTCGCTTGTACAAGTGAATTGCGCAGAACATCAGGGGAGCCTGTCACTTGAATACGTGGACCTAATGGGCTGATAACATCAACATAAATACCGGCTAACGCGTTGAACATCCCTTCGGACATGGGTTCAAAATGTGCCTGCTGGCGTTCTAACAAACTGATACGATTACTAAGCGCATCAAAAGCTGCCTGATTTTTATTTAGTCGGCGCTCCAGCGCGATCAGACTCAAGATATAGCGGGTGAGATCGGCAGAAATACCATTATTAGAGCTATTAAACATCCCTAGCATTGCGTTTAGCCCCATGCGCAGATTGCGCTCATGATTGCCGAACACATCTAAAACAGATGCTGGGTTAGTGTTCAAGATGCTATTGACCATAGTGGCGACAGCATCGGTATCACACTGGTTTTCATGAGCAAGTTGCTGTACCAGACGACCTGACTGGCAAATTCCCGCCAACGCCAGTGTGATATTGTAATAATTCTTTGCCACAATTACTCCTGCAAACGTTGTTCAATCACGCCGCCGCCAAGACAAACTTCACCCTGATAAAAGACGGCTGATTGGCCGGGGGTGACTGCGGCGACAGGGTTAGCAAAACGGATTTCTATTTTATCTTCGTTTATGGGGGTGATAGTGCAAGGAATATCCTGTTGGCGATAACGTGTTTTGACGACGCAATGAATTTCTTCAGTTAATGTCTCTCTATCAACCCAATGAAGTTGCTGAGCAATAAGGCCGGTAGACATTAAACGGGGGTGTTCATGCCCCTGCGCCACGAGCAGGATATTGTTCTGAACGTCTTTATCTATGACATACCACGGCTCTTCGCTGCCTTCTTTCGTCCCACCGATGCCTAAACCTTTACGTTGGCCCAAAGTATGGTACATCAGCCCTTGATGTTCACCGACGGTTTCTCCATCTACTGTCATAATCGGGCCTGGTTTAGCAGGTAAATAACGGCCAAGGAAGTCACGGAATTTGCGCTCGCCAATAAAACAGATACCGGTGGAATCTTTTTTCTTTGCCGTCACCAAACCAATTTTTTCGGCAATACGGCGAACCTCCGGTTTTTCCAGTTCACCGATAGGAAATAGGCTTTGCGCAATTTGCTGGTGGCTCAGAGTGTATAAGAAGTAACTTTGGTCTTTATTGTTATCCAGCCCACGTAATAATTGGCTTTTACCGTTAACATCTTTGCGACGGACATAATGACCTGTTGCGATGTAATCCGCACCTAAATCCTCAGCGGCGAATTCCAGAAATGCTTTAAACTTAATTTCTTTGTTACATAGAATATCTGGGTTAGGTGTTCTGCCCGCTCGATATTCAGAAAGAAAATGTTCGAAAACATTATCCCAATATTCGGCAGCAAAATTGACGGTATGAAGTTCGATACCCAACTTATCGCAAACGGATTGGGCATCAGCCAGATCAGTCGCGGCTGAACAGTACTCTTCATCATCGTCTTCTTCCCAATTCTTCATGAACAAGCCAGCCACTTGATAACCTTGCTGTTGTAGCAAATAAGCGGAAACGGAGGAATCTACACCGCCGGACATGCCGACAATGACTTTTTTCTGGCTGTTATCTGACATGGGAATCTCACTGGAGAAAAAAACAAGCGCCGTACTTTAACACGTTGCAGACAGGGGTGCATCAAACGTATTACGGTTTTGTCATTAAATAGACGGAGAAACATAACTATTCAATAGGGTAAGAGGATATTTTTCGTTTTGCAGGTAACAGCGGATACTTTCTGCCACGAGTGGAGAACGAAGACAATGACTGCTAAATATTTGTTCGGCTGTAACCCAATGGCAACAGTCGATATCACCGTCTTGTGGGTTGGCTACGGTTTGTTGTTCCATTTCAACCAGAAACAGAAAACGGATAAAGGGTGTGCCATCTGGCGCAACCCACTGATGAACTTTCAGTAGTGCTTGCGGCTTAGCCTGAATACCGGCTTCTTCCCATAATTCACGCTCCGCAGCTTGTAACAATGTTTCACCAGCCTCAAGATGACCAGCGGGCTGATTCCATAATGCTTTGCCATTAATGGTCTCTTCAACTACCAGGAATTTATTCTGGGCATGGACCACACAAGCAACTGTGACGTGGGGGCTAAACAAAATTGATCTCCTTCCATTCACCGGGTTTCATCTTGCCTAATTGCAAGTTTCCCATACTAAAACGAATTAGTCGAAGTGTCGGGAAACCGATATGTGCTGTCATTCTGCGTACTTGACGATTTCGGCCTTCATAAAGTGTTATTTTTAACCAGCTTACCGGAATATTTTTACGTTCACGAATCGGTGGCTGGCGACGCCAAAGCCATTCTGGTTCGTCAACTAACTCGGCACCTGCGGGTAGGGTGGGCCCATCTTTTAATATGACGCCATTGCGTAACTTATCGAGAGCGGTTTCATCTGGAACGCCTTCAACTTGCACATAATAAACTTTGGCCGTTTTTTTATTCGGTTGGGTTAGCTGTGCTTGAAGTTTGCCGTCATTCGTCAGGATTAATAATCCTTCGCTGTCACGATCTAAACGCCCGGCAGCATACACATTCGGGAACGAAATAAAGTCTTTTAGTGTTGTTCTGCCCATTTCATCAGTGAACTGGGGTAAAACATCGTAAGGTTTGTTAAATATCAACACTCGGCGAGGTACGGTTGTTTTTTTGACAGAATGTGATGTTTTTCTTTGGCTGAATCGGTTAAGTTTGTGTTTTTTAATGGGGAAATTTGTCATCATAGATCACTGCATAAAATGGAAGGGGTATTATACATTAGTCTGCTATCAATTGGCGTTCGCCGAATATTCAAGTAGTATTGACACGTCCCTTACAAAAAATTAACAAGGTATTACGCTTACTTGAAAGGAGAGGTTAATGGAAAGCAAAGTAGTTATTCCGGCGGAAGGTAAAAAAATAACAGTCGACGCTAAAGGTAAACTGGTTGTTCCGAATAACCCGGTCATCCCTTATATCGAAGGGGATGGGATTGGTGTCGATGTTACCCCTGCAATGTTGAAAGTGGTCGATGCAGCGGTTCAGAAAGCCTATCAAGGTGAGCGTAAAATTTCCTGGATGGAAATCTACACCGGTGAAAAATCGACTCATGTATACGGTAAAGATGTTTGGTTGCCGGATGAAACGTTGGATCTGATCCGTGAATATCGCGTAGCTATTAAAGGTCCTCTGACGACGCCCGTTGGCGGCGGTATTCGTTCTCTGAACGTAGCATTGCGTCAGCAATTAGATCTGTATGTTTGCCTTCGTCCTGTTCGTTATTACCAGGGTACGCCAAGTCCGGTTAAACAACCTGAATTGACGGATATGGTTATTTTCCGTGAAAACGCGGAAGATATTTATGCCGGTATTGAATGGAAAGCAGGGTCTGTCGAAGCGGATAAGGTGATTAAATTCCTGCAAGAAGAGATGGGCGTCAATAAAATCCGTTTCCCACAGCAATGTGGTATCGGTGTGAAACCCTGTTCTGAAGAGGGCACTAAACGCTTAGTTCGTGCTGCCATCGAATACGCAATTGATAATGACCGTGAATCTGTCACTTTGGTTCACAAAGGCAACATTATGAAGTTCACCGAAGGTGCTTTCAAAGACTGGGGTTATCAGCTTGCTCGTGAAGAGTTCGGTGGTGAACTGTTGGATGGCGGCCCTTGGGTGAAAATTCAGAATCCGAAAAACGGTAAAGAGATCATTGTTAAAGATGTCATCGCAGATGCGTTTCTACAACAAATTCTGCTGCGCCCTGCTGAATATGATGTTATCGCCTGTATGAACCTGAATGGTGACTACATTTCTGATGCTCTGGCTGCTCAGGTTGGTGGTATCGGTATCGCTCCGGGAGCAAACATCGGTGATGAGTGTGCTCTGTTTGAAGCAACTCATGGCACAGCACCTAAATATGCCGGTCAGGATAAGGTGAATCCAGGTTCTGTGATTCTTTCCGCTGAGATGATGTTGCGTCACATGGGTTGGACAGAAGCTGCCGATCTGATCGTTAAAGGTATGGAAGGCGCGATTGCCGCGAAGACGGTGACTTATGATTTCGAACGTCTGATGGACGGCGCCAAATTACTGAAATGTAGCGAATTTGGTGACGCTATTATTCAGCATATGTAATCTGTCATCATAGTGAAAACTTCACGGTAGCTAATGCTTCCGTGGGGTTTTCTGAATTTACCCGGATTTTTGCTGTAAAATTCTTAAAAACAGCGGCAGCCAGCGTACTTGTTTTACGTTATATTCTTCGATTCCATTTTATTTTCAGGTAGTTATCTGTTGTTTTTACCTTTTTATGATTTATGGCCTTAATTGGAAAATCTCAATCACTTAAAGGTATATATTGTTGTTTTATTAAGCGTAAAATTTTGCAAGTCATATAGGGTAGAGTGTATACTCAGATTAGTATTTATTCTGTCTGATAGGGAGATGAAAAGTGAGTGACTCAGATGATAAAAAAATAGAGTTTAGTACTAGCGATGTACTAAACGCTCTCTTGCATCGAGGGCAAAATATGCAACATCTTGCAACTCAGGAAAGTGTTGATAATTTGCGCCGTGAGACTGAGGCTAACTTTGTGTCACTTGATAAGCGTTTCGAATCTATTGATAAACGCTTTGAATCTGTTGATAAGCGATTCGAATTAATAGATAGACGCTTCGAATCTCTAGATAAACGTCTTGATGTTATGGATAAGCGTTTTGATAAACTTGAAGGTAAATTTGATCGACTTCAATGGTTTATTGTTGCTGCGGCGCTGGCGTTGCTATTCAAAGATTATATTTTTAAAGCGGCGGCTGTTATCCAGTAACTTGCAACCTTACTGCAAGTTACTGCTAACATTATTCTTTTATCTATATTTTTCTCATTGTTTTTTGGCTACGATATCTTCCAGCTCATCCGAAAATAGAGGGACATTGATAAACGGACGTTTCTTATTGTTGAGAGCTTCGATACTTAGCAATAATTGGGTGAACAAGCCGTAAGATATCGCTGTCTATATTGATAAGTCCTCGTTACATTCATTCACTGTGGTTTAGTGCTCAGAAGTGTCTGATGCAACAACATTCCTTGAGTCGTATTCAAACCGGCCCATTGCTTGTGAATAAGCTTTTAGCTCTTCAAAGCGTTGGCTGAGAAATGCGCTGCGTTCCTCTTCATGAATTGAATCGGCATTGCAATCTGTAAAACAATTGGGCGTTTCATAGAGTCTGACGTGATGAATTTTGAGGCTATCCCATTCACTAAAAAGAACTTCCATAGTGAGGAATATCTCTTTTGCAATATTCTCAACGGTTGGATTGCAGTATTCCCCACTAAGATTTAGGCTCATCAGTCTGAATTTACTGCGCGTAGCATGAACAGCGGATATAAAATCTGCATCCTTGGGATTAAGAATCGAGGCGTGATCCAGATGTTCATCAATCCATGCGGCGCCGATACGTTTTATCTCTTTGAAATCTATCGCGTATCCAATTGGTTGCATCTGTTCAAATGAGAAAGTGAGTTCATACAGATAAGTGTGTCCGTGGATGTTGAAGCATTTCACCCTCTCGTTCATCACTCGATGAGCGGAGTCAAAAGAGCCTTTGCGCGTAATATATTGAATTGTCATGCGATACCTCTAATCAATTCATAGAAGTCTTGCTTGGCTGGTGAATTAGCATCGGCGAATACACCTGAGAACATTTGTGTCTTCATCCGGCTTTTCTGGTGGCGTACACCTCTGCAACTTACACAGTTGTGTGATGCATCTATCAATACGGCGACGCCCTGATTTTTTTCACAGACTTGGTTTATTGCATTGTGGATTGTTGCTGTTAATCGTTCTTGTATCAGCCCACGTCTGCCAAAATGTTCGACGATTCGATTTAGTTTTGACAGGCCAAGGACACGGCCATGTTGACTTGGCATATAGGCGACGTGAACATAGCCCCTAATTGCTTGATGATGGTGAGAGCACATGGAGTCGAGAGCGATCCAGCCGTCGAAGACAATACCATCATAATTATCTGCTGGAAATGTGGTGATAGGCCCCATTGGTTTATATCGGCCTTTCCATAGGTCAAGGACATAAGCTTTTGCAACACGTCTCGGCGTGTCTTTCGAATTAGGATCATTTTGCCAGTCAACGCCAAGAGCGGTCAGGAATTCTCCGAATGATATAGCAGCGTTATCTATAATAAGGTTAAGTTCAGTTTTGGTCAGAACTTCATTGGGGCCATGTAATGCGCGTTTTTTTGCTAATTGCATAGATATTCCATCTGCAAATCCTTGCGTGGTGATTTCCAAATCTCTTGGTTCCATGAGAGGCACCTCGTTATTGTCACTAAATGGTTTCATTATGATCCGTTTGGAGAAAACCACATTGCCGTTTAACGGATCGGTATTTAGACCCTTACTGTATGAATCCTAAATAAAATAATGGCGGGTATCATGACCTTTGCAGTCATTTTTAAGACCTTTTAAGTCTTAATTAAATAAGCCGATATTAAGATTTTTGTTTGCCAGTTCCATCTATTTACGCTGTGAAATCGCTCATTAAGTTAGATATGTTGTCCATTATTTCTGCTTCTTTTAATTTCTTAATATGAATATTTAATACCTATCTTTCCTGGGAGTAATTAAAGAAAGAATGAGTCTTGTTTATTGTTATTGTAAATGTATTGACGTACAGTTTGGTGCTTATTCATTAAGTAAGTTAATTGATTTTAGGGGTGGAATCCAGATGGAGAACTGTTTCACAACGGTTAGATACTGCTTTTTCCACGGCTAGGCAAGCTTTGTCCGGAGATCGGTTATAGCATATTGACTAAAGGAAGTTTTATGTAATTCGGAATTGATAATATGGGCCCTGATCTAACCTACGGGACAATACCAACTTAAAGTTGAACGCCTTTAGATGATCTGAAAGAACGAATAAGGGGTGTTCAGAAAGAATAAGCATATACCCAATGGATTTCAAGATGCATCGCGACGGCAAGGGAGCGAATCCCCGGGAGCATAGATAACTATGTGACCGGGGTGAGTGAGTGCAGCCAACAAAGAGGCAACTTGAAAGATAACGGGTATAAGTCTGTTTAGCGAAAGATGGAGGTTGCATATATATGAAATTACGACATTTACGGTGTTTTGTGGCAGTAGCAGAAGAATTACATTTCGCTAGAGCTGCGGAGCGCTTGCATATAGAACAATCACCGCTATCAAGGATAATTAAAAAATTGGAAGCTGATCTTGGTACGATGTTATTCGTGCGTACCACAAGGAATATCCGGCTCACACGGGCGGGGGAAATTTTACTGGAGCAGGCTCCGCGCATCTTTTCTGTACTTGGTCAGGTTCGTGATAGTGTGAAAGCGGTTTCGGCCGGATTCTACAGTCAGCTCCGTATTGCGTTATCTGATGGCGTTACACCACCCAAATTAGCCGAATTATTAGCAAAATGTCGTGAGGACGAGCCAGGGATGGACATTCGCTTACATGAGATACCTTTAGCTCAACACATGAATGGATTACGTGACAACCTTTTTGATGTGGGATTTGCTCAATCTATGGCAGTAGGAGATGGCATTATTGCCATGCCGGCTTGGTATGATTCATTAGTGGCGGCTATTCCTGTCAGACATCCGCTTTTGGCATACAAAGTAGTGCCGTTGGATGAACTTTTGCGCTATCCATTAATCATCTGTGGTCAGGGGGCATATGAGGGATGTTTGGAGCCGGTGCTGTCCATATTCCAAAACGCAAAGTTAGCGCCATGTATATCCGAAAAGGTTGCCAGCTTTGACCTTTTGTTAACTTTAGTGGCTGCCGGGTATGGGATTGGTGTGGCGGGAGAGTCACAGATCAATTTGGCTCGGCATGGCGACGTTGCTATAAGACCATTTGCTGGTGGTATT
Organism: Photorhabdus aballayi; assembly: GCF_026153155.1. NCBI lineage: Bacteria > Pseudomonadati > Pseudomonadota > Gammaproteobacteria > Enterobacterales > Morganellaceae > Photorhabdus > Photorhabdus aballayi. The sequence goes on from NZ_JAPFCD010000027.1 coordinate 36,202, forward strand.
CCTAAGCTGGCGACGTATATGCTTAGGCTTGATGCGCCGTTAACAGAAGAACTTGCCCGGTTTGAAGAAAGAGTTGTAAGTTTGTACAGTAATGTTTGTTGATCTTATTAGGGGAAAGGACCTTTTAGGGCTCTCCTCTCCTTGTGCTAATACTGATTAAAATGTTATTCGCAATCTTCTAAATTTGTAGAGAATTGCGAATTTCTGGCAAATATTTGACCATTTTTTTCCAATACTCAATGAAAGTTTTTATGCTAACCAGAGTCGGGGACTTAAGGTACCTATCTTAAGAAAGCATTGGATAATCAGCTTGGTTTGATGAGTGATAAGTAGATGTAGAAGTTAAAACTGGATAGTTAATTTAATAGCGTGTAAAAATCTTTATTGTGTGTGTATTTAGACAAAAACCGCTAACGGGAGTGTGTTCTCCCGCTGGTTTTATAACTGTAAATAGAGTACTTACTGTATAATATTTGAAGTGTTATTATTTAGTTATTGTTTTTCCTTATTAAGAATTTTTTCATACTCCTCCCAAACGACAGACAATGGTGAACTTAAACAACAAATGGATATTGAACCTCCTGATGGAGGGTGATATTCATATTTAGATCTCCCACGATAGACTCTTATAGGTAAATTGTTATCAGTGGGATTCTTCCTTTTTCTTCTTAACATCATTCATAACCTCAACGTATATTGTTTAAATTATGCATTTAGAATAAAAGTGAGATATTTATACAATATTAACTTCATAAACATATTTTTTTTGTAAAAGATAACAAATGAAAATATTAGCAGTAGATAATAAAAGATCCAGTTTTATGTTGCATATAAGAGAAGTTTTTTCACATTTTTTATAAAATAGTTTCAAAATAAAATAATATTTCATGGAAATTAAAACACAATGTTAGGTAAATGTAAAACAAAAGTTGATTTTAGCTATGCATGGTTGGGTTAAGCTTGCTGTTTTTATAGCCGAATGAAGGGGTGATTAATCATATAGCTGTCTGTTTGGAAGAATTTTAATGCTTTATATATCCTATGGATTTCAAGATGCATCGCGACGGCAAGGGAGCGAATCCCCGGGAGCATAGCTAACTATAGTGACTGGGATGAGTGAATGCAGCCAACAAAGAGGCGCCTTGAAAGATCACGGGTATAGGTATTCAAAGAGTTGATGTAACAAAATGGTAGGTGTAATTTGGGTAAACCATCTCTAACTAGTTATCACGGTGAATTGCCAACGTTGAGTCTTGCATTTTTGTGATTTACCCAAGATACCTATGCTCGTAGTATCCAGTCTCAAGGAAATTTAAAGCGGTGATATCATTGTAATAACTTTATATTTTGCAGTGTACCCGATTTTACTTAAATTCTGTTGCTCATGTGGTAAATTTTCTACAAATTTTATTGAATACTCAGTCTATCTGGTAGTTGATCAAATTTATCCTGGCGCGACTGAAAAACTTGCCGAATAAACATTATTTACCTCCAAAAGGCAATCAGAGGAGTACCTTCGATTTTTTATAAAAAAGGGTTTTATTATGTCGGTTTTATGGTCATTTCATTTTAATCTATTTGCGGAAATATTGGTCAATCATCTTATGGAAAATAGAGTAATAGTCGTGATCAAATATATATTTGAAGATATTCGGAGAATAGAAAAGTAAGTGGAAATGTCTTCGATATAATCGGATGAAGAAGCGGGGACCATTCGTTAAAAACTTTTTAATGTTAATGATAACTTAACCACAATATAGCTAAGAGAAAAATATCATTTGTTGCTTGATTGAGGAAGCTTGCAGATAAATGTCAGATATAAGCTGAGATTTTTATTAGTTTTTTGCATGTTATGTTATTTACTAGGATGATATTTCCTACGTTCGAACATATGTATTGGTATTTCATTGTGGTTTGATAAGTGAGTGTTTTATCTTTTTGATTTTTAATGTTTTATGTGATAGATGTCACTATGCGGAGTTTTCTAAATTAATGATGATTTTTTTGTTAAAGCTGATAATCTGCTCACAAAATTAATCACAATATCTTATTTTTGAATTTTTTTTCTTGATATTAATTGGTTGTTGATTTAATTAACAAGTGTTTCATTGGTAGAACTTCTTTTACTTGTGTAAGGGTTATTGTGTGAAGGCTATAGTCTCCGGTTTCATATATGTAGCTTGTGGTGAATCATAGTTTGTTGCGAATCATAGGAGGCATAGCTAAAAGTGTATGAAGTGACTGACGGGCATAATAGTCGATTGAATGGTAAATCTATTAGCTAGCAGCCAAAAACAGTACACCAAACATTCATTTAATCTGATGGATAATGTAAAAAGGTCAGTAAACATTACACATCAATTTCAAACTTGTGTTACATTCATAGTGTTTTTCTGACCAGTATCTCTCTGTTTTTCTATACAGCATTGTGTTACTTGTTAATTATAAAGGCATATTAAGCACAATGAATTCTGCCGGATACGATTTTGTGGTCAGACTGGGTTTACTAATTTAAGGGGAAAAATATCTTGACGGAACTAATTAGCTTTTTTAACAGTATCCTTTGGGGCTCCGTGTTGATTTATCTTCTTCTTGGGGCGGGTATTTACTTCACTATACGTACAGGTTTTATACAGATTCGCCATTTTGGGCACATGTTTTCAGTATTGAAAAACAGTAAAAAATCTGACAGCGCAGGTATTTCATCATTCCAGGCTCTGTGTACCAGCTTAGCTGCACGGGTTGGTACCGGTAACCTTACTGGCGTGGCAATAGCCTTAACGGCTGGTGGGCCTGGCGCCATTTTTTGGATGTGGATGGTTGCTCTGATTGGGATGGCAACCTCTTTTATTGAGAGTACACTTGCCCAGCTGTACAAGACAAAAGACGATAAGGGGAATTACCGCGGTGGTCCGGCCTACTATATGGAAAAAGGGCTTGGAGTACGCTGGATGGGCATTATGTTCTCCATATTCCTTATTATTGCTTTTGGTCTGGTATTTAATGCTGTTCAGGCAAATTCCATTGTTCAGGCTGCTGCGTTCGCATTTGATTTTAACCCTTTGTATGTCGGCATCGGTTTGGTGATTCTTAGCGGGGTCATTATTTTTGGCGGCTTGCGCTCTATTGCTCGGGTTGCAGAGTTAGTTGTCCCTTTCATGGCGATAGCTTATCTGATTCTGGCATTCTGGGTCGTCGGGCATAACTTTGAACGAATGCCGGAAGTGTTTGCATTAATTTTCAAAAGCGCGTTTGGTTTGCAGGAAGCTGTTGCAGGCACCGTTGGTTATGGTGTTGCACAGGCGATGACGCAGGGTGTTCAGCGCGGGCTGTTTTCAAATGAAGCAGGGATGGGTTCAGCGCCCAATGCGGCGGCTTCCGCTTCTCCATATCCTCCACATCCGGCATCTCAGGGTTATGTGCAAATGCTAGGTGTCTTTATGGATACTTTGGTCATCTGTAGCGCCACTGCTGTTATCATCCTGTCATCGGGTGTGCTTGATGGCAATATTTCAGGAATAAGTGGAATAGAATTGACTCAGCGGGCATTGTCTTCCGCTGTTGGTGATTGGGGATCTGAATTTATTGCATTGGCTATCTTCTTTTTCGCATTCACATCAATCATTGCAAATTATGCTTATGCTGAAAGCAATATCGTATTCCTTGAACGTAATCATACTGCCGGTTTAGTGATCTTACGTCTGGCGGCGTTGGGTATGGTGATGTTTGGTTCGTTGGCTGAATTGCCTTTAGTTTGGAAAATGGCTGATTTGTCTATGGCATTGATGGCAATTACCAATCTGACCGCTATTTTGTTGCTTTCCGGCGTCGCATTTAAACTCGCAAAAGATTATAACCAGCAAAGACGCGTTGGTAAGTTACCGACATTTGATATCAATCAGTATCCTGAAATTCAGAAAAAGGTCGAAGTGGGTATTTGGGAAGAAACTCTTGCCCGATCGAACCAATTGGCTAGCCGTAAGTGAAATGCTAGAACAAAGTATAGTTAATTACTATTTAACAACATAGCGGCTGATAGCTTTCACGTTTCATTTGTAATTCTTGCCTTATTTCCATCTAAGTTATGGGTATAAGGCATCTTTGTTTGTGTTCTATGTCAAGAGCAAAACTGAAAGTTTTATAAAAAAATCATGTAAAACATAAATTTTATTTTGTATTCATTTGATTTCTTTGTGTTATTATCTTACTTTCAATTAATAGGTGGGACAGGGAAATGATAAAGAAGATCATATTAGTTGGCTTATTTATGCTATTGGCGGGGTGTTCCAGCCTGGAAGATCGGGGTACTTACAAAGTCAATAATTCTTTTCCTTCACAAGGGCAAAATGACAGAGTAAGGTTTTTGGTGTTCCACTATACCGCTGTCGATGATAAAGATTCTTTACGTATACTCACTCAAGGCGGTGTTAGCGCTCATTATCTGATCCCATCGCTACCGGATTATGTGAGAGGAAAGCCTGTTATTCTGCAACTGGTTCCTGAAGATAAGAGAGCATGGCATGCTGGCGTCAGTGGATGGAATGGCCGGAAGGACTTGAATGATACTTCGATTGGCATTGAAATTGTTAATAAAGGATTTACGGAAATGCTACTTGAGAAAGAGTGGTATCCGTTTCATGAGCAGCAGATCGATCTATTAACGCGTTTGGCGAAAGATATTATTCAACGTTATGGTATTGAACCTATTAATGTCATTGGTCACAGTGATATTGCGCCTTTGAGAAAGTATGATCCCGGCAAACTTTTCCCTTGGAAGAGTTTGGCTGAGCAAGGTATTGGTGCATGGCCTGATGATGCAACCGTTGAGAAATATATGGCTGGTAGGAAATGGAATGATAGTGCTTCTGTTGAGTTAATTCAGAAGACATTGGCTAAATATGGCTACACCATTCCGCAAACCGGTGTACTTGATGAAGATACTCGTAAGACAATCAGTGCGTTCCAGATGCATTTCAGGCCAGATGATATCAGTGGTAATCCTGATGCACAAACTGAGTCAATAGCTTTGGCTCTGGTTGAGAAATATAAAAAATAGTTTTAGTTAGTTGTATCGCGTGGATCGTGCCATAGAAAAAACTTTATCAGAGTGATTTTTATGGCATGATTTATCTTATTAACAATTCTGTAGATTTTCATGATCCACTATTCAGATTCGTTTTCACTTTACTTTAACCCGTCATTACAGATTATCTCGCCAGTTGATGGCTAAGTAATAAAATATTCAGTGTATACCCGTCATCTTTCAAGTTGCCTCTTTGTTGGCTGCACTCACTCACCCCGGTCGCATAGTTATCTATGTTCCCGGGGATTCGCTCCTTTGCCGTCGCGATGCATCTTGAAATCCATTGGGTATATATAAATAATCGTCGCTTTATTTTATAATGACTATTACTATCTTAAGTAATAGTCAGATTAAATGAAATTTTTGCGATATGGAGAAAATATTACTTTTTATTATTGTTTCTCTTTTCTGGCAGAATAAATGCTAGGATAACTCCAATCAGACTGATAAAGGGTGAATACATTATTATTTTCTCGGAAAAATAGTTTGGTAACACGCTGCAAAGATAAATAAAAATAGAGATTAACCAACCATACAGCCCCGCGTCATTAAATCTATAAGCTGTTTTCATGATTAAATAGTAAACGGTAGCGAAGGAGCACATTGCCCATAAGCCAATCGAGATCATGTACAGCCACACTGATAACTCATATTGCATGTGGGCCGCGTAATGATTTTCTGCTAGATAACCAGAGAGAAAGATCAATATTCCTAAAATAACGGCTATTTTAATAAAGCTAATAATATAATCTTTTCTACTTGATTTTTGGCTGAAATAATTTTTTATTGCACTAACTAGAGAGTCGTCCATAAATAACAGTCATGTAAATAACAATGGAACAGATAATAACTGATCTAATGATAGTATGAATAGAAAAATATAAATCGGATATTAGATGAAAATATTTTAAACGTAACTCGATAATTAAATATGTAAGAATAAGGTGATGATTGTTAAATTGTATGGTATTTTATGTGTTTTATGATCTTTTTGGTACTTATAGCAATCTATTCTTTGGGAACTTGACAAATGATTATTCGCTTATCTAAGATTTTGATGATTTTTGCAGTAGGTTTGTTTGCTACGTTAGCTGCTTTTGGTAATATTACAGACTATGCGACTAATTTTGCATTTGTACAGCATGTATTAATGATGGATACCATTTTCCCAGATACGGCTATTACCTATCGTGCAATTCATTCACCGGCGTTACATCACATTGGCTATATTGTCATTATTTCTTTAGAAACTTTAACAGCAGTGTTATGTTGGATTGGCGGTATTCATTTACTGGCGAATTTAAAATCTAATGCTGCTGTTTTTAATAAAAAGAAGGCTATTGCGATAGCGGGTCTGACTTTGGGATTCTTGACTTGGCAGGTGGCATTTATGTCAATCGGCGGAGAATGGTTTGGGATGTGGATGTCTAAACAATGGAATGGCGTGTCTAATGCTTTCCATTTTTTTGTTACCATCATTCTGGTACTGATTTATTTGATTCAGTATGACAGAGAATTAGAATAAAGATGGGGATAGATGTGAAAACAAGGATCGAACAACACAAAGCGACCTTATACGGAATATTAGCGATTGTGTTGTGGAGTACAATCGTTGGATTAATAAGAAGTGTGAGTGAAGATTTCGGGCCTGTAGGTGGCGCAGCGCTCATTTATACTGTTGGATCAGTTTTCCTGATTCTGCTAATGGGCTTCCCAAAGATCAGTACCTTCCCCAGAGTTTATTTGTGGCTTGGTAGCTTATTATTTGTCAGTTATGAAATCTGTTTATCACTTGCATTAGGTTTTGCCAATAATCGTGCTCAAGCAATTGAATTGGGTATGGTTAACTACTTATGGCCAGGTTTTACTGTTTTATTCGCAGTGATTATTAATAAGCAAAAAGTGAACTTGTGGTTATATCTTGGTTTATTATTGTCTATTCTGGGGATTGGTTGGGTGATGAGTGGTGATAATGGTTGGTCACTCAGACAGATGGTAGAAAATATCCAGAGTAATCCATTAAGCTACGGGCTGGCTTTTGCGGGGGCAATTATTTGGGCAGTGTATTGTAACATTACAAAAATAATGTCGGCAGGTAAGAATGGCATGTCGTTGTTTTTTATCCTGACAGCGTTCGCATTATGGATTCAATATTTTTTCACATCTCCGCCTGAAATGGTGATAAGCCTACATAGTGTCAGCATATTATTGTTTGCTGGCGCGGTTATGGGGTTGGCGAATGCAGCCTGGACCGTTGCGATTATCAGAGGACATGTTGCATTATTGGCTACACTGTCTTATTTCACGCCTATCATATCTACGGCCTTTTCATCATTGCTCCTTAGCACTGCACTCTCTTTTTCATTTTGGCAAGGCGTGCTAATGGTTACCATAGGATCAATTGTCTGTTGGTTAGCGACTAAAACCAAATGATACCGGTTGAATCAAGATTAGAGCTCTCTGTCCATCTAAACCAGAAACTCAGAGAGCCTCGTTAAGGGAAGTATTGTGTCTGGTATTAAATAAAAGATCAGAACACAAAGGTTGAAGCTCTTTGCCTTTCACCGGAAAGCACGGTTGCATTTGTTGGATAATTGCCAGTTTCAATGCTCTCTGATTATCGTGTCACGAACAGTTGGTAGCGAAATGCAGAGGTAATTTAACTTCGAGCTCAATATCTGGATTCTGCCGGAAATCATAAGGCGTTATGCCATACTCTTTGCGGAACATGTAAGTGAAATGAGATTGAGAGCCGAAGCCGAAATCTAAGGCGATATCAAAAATAGGCAAAGAGCTGTTTCTTAAAAGATGAACAGCACCGGCCAGGCGTCGCTGGCGGATATATTTACCAAGAGAAATTCCAGTGACTTCCTTGAATATTTTCTGCATGTGCCAAAGCGAGTAACCGGAGTAAGTTGCCAGTTCTTCCAGGTGGATTACCCGGCCAAGGTGATTCTCAATCCATTTGCTGAGAGCGCATACAAGTGCTAAGTGATTATCCTGTGGCATTAACAATTTTGTTCTGGTTGAAAATGAAGGGAAGTATACACAACTTTTTCTACAGATGACAAAGCCTTGACATGATGATTTAGATTGTAACTGAATGTGACAATTGATTTTTTTGTTATAGTGAATAGAATCCACATGGTTAGTATTTGTTTAAATGTGTTCTGATATGTTGTTAGCATACATACTGTTACCGGTACGATTTTTTCACAATGAAAGCACAAGATGAATATTTTTCTTGTTTCATTGTTGTAAAATATCATTTTTCAACTTTATTCTTAACGTATTGCGTTCTGATCGAACTTGAAGGAAATAGAATTGGACATAAAAAAAACCATTGCAATCTTAGTATTACTTGGAATATGTCTGTTCTTGTACCTGCTAGCTTTGGATAGCTATTGTGATCAGGGGGAAAAGTTTGATTCAGGTATTTGTTCTGTGACTCGATATCTGCCTTTCTGATTAGTTGCTGATACTCATCAGCCATTTTCCCGTCATATATCTGTGCTAACATACTATCTTCAATATCCACCCTTTAAAGCTAGTGTTTTGTTTGCTTAGAATTAAGTGCCATCCTAATAGGCGTAATTGTTGCAGGCCGTTCTTATCAATGAACAGTGAACACGGACAGCGCGGAAAAACCGGAGCGTACACGTAGTACGTGAGGATGACTCGCTTCGCTTGCCCTACGGGCCGCACTAAAGTGCGTTCAAAAGCTAACGCTTTTGTTTGAGCACTGCCCAAGTTCGCTCTTTATGGCAAAGAAGGGCAAATAAAATAGCCCTATTGGGATAGGCAGTAAAGCAGATAATGGGAAGCGGTTGTTTTCCCACTTATAACAAGATAGAAGTTGCATCAAGAGGACAAGATGGCAGGACAATCGCAGCGGTCAACACTTAAACGCGGTTTAAAAAACCGGCATATTCAACTTATTGCTTTGGGGGGGGCTGTCGGGACTGGGTTGTTTCTCGGTATTGCACAAACCATAAAAATGGCAGGTCCCTCCGTAATTTTAGGGTACGCTATTGCAGGCTTTATTGCATTTCTGATTATGCGTCAGCTAGGCGAAATGGTGGTCGAGGAGCCTGTAGCGGGGTCGTTTAGTCATTTCGCGTATAAATATTGGGGGGACTTTCCCGGGTTTTTATCAGGCTGGAATTATTGGGCGATGTTTACTCTGGTTGGCATGGCTGAATTAACGGCTGTGGGAATGTACATCCACTACTGGTGGCCTGATATTCCAACCTGGGTTTCTGCAACCGTCTTTTTTGTCTTAATTAATACGGTAAATTTAATTAATGTCCGCTTATATGGCGAAACAGAATTTTGGTTTGCCATTATTAAAGTGACCGCCATTATCTGCATGATTGTGTTTGGCGCTTACCTGTTAGTCAGCGGAAATGGCGGGCCTCAGGCCAGCATTGCTAACCTTTGGCAACATGGCGGCTTTATGCCTAATGGCATCACCAGCCTTATCATGGCAATGGCTGTGATCATGTTCTCTTTTGGTGGATTGGAACTGGTGGGTATTACCGCAGCAGAAGCGGAAAATCCGCGTATCAGCATTCCTAAGGCTACCAATCAAGTGGTATACAGGATATTGATTTTCTATATCGGTTCTCTGACTGTATTGTTGTCGCTTTATCCGTGGGGCAATGTCGTTGAAGGTGAAAGTCCATTTGTGATGATTTTTCACAACCTGGATAGTTTCTGGGTAGCTAATGTTCTGAATATTGTTGTCCTAACTGCTGCATTATCTGTTTATAACAGCGGTGTGTATTGTAACAGCCGGATGTTGTACGGTTTAGCAAAACAAGGCAATGCTCCTGGGATGCTGACCAAAGTCAATGAGAGTGGCGTCCCTATCAGAGCCATTGTCATTTCTGCTTTGGCAACGTCCGTTGGTGTGCTGATTAATTATGTAATCCCGGGCAAAGCATTTGAATTATTGATGGCACTGGTGGTAACAACATTGGTGATTAATTGGGTCATGATCTGTACGGCGCATTTAAAATTTCGGGCAGAAAAAGTTAAACAGGGAATAGAGCCATCATTTAAGGCATTCTGGTATCCATTCGGTAATTATCTGTGTCTGGTTTTCCTTGCCTTTATACTTGTCATTATTTTGATGATGGATAGCATCCGTATTTCAGTCATCCTGATGCCATTCTGGGTGGGTGCGTTATGGATCGGGTTTTTAATGTCTCGTTCCCGCCGTGAAAAAATGAGAGCACAGGAGCAGGGATAACATATACCTGGATTATCGCTATAAAAATACCGGGCTGATATTACACAGCCCGGTATTTTTTATCCAGTTACCATTGCCAACGTAACCAAGCAAAGAGGACGTTACCATTATTATATGTGCCGGGAATATATGTCCCTTGCAGCGATAACCGATCATATTCTATGGAGAATAACGGTAATGGGAGTGGAATAGGGACATAATAATATTCATGACGAGCTGTAACGCTTAAAGTGAACCCTATTCCCATTCGAAAACCATCTAAATCACCGGGTATCCACATTTTCTGAAATCCATAGCCAACGATGGGTTCCAAACGGTTATGAGAATCCATAAAAGCCATTGCATAAAGGGAATGCCAATCATTGTCTTCGTCGTAACGATATTTACCATAGCCGAAACCCCAGGGCCGTTCATTATATCTATCGATCTTCTCTTTATCGTAGGTATGCCTGTTATGCCAAGTAATTACTGGCAGATAAAGTTCATTGTCGGGTGCATCCCAGGTGAGGGTGATATTATTGTTGAGTTTTTCCCATAAGCTACTTGAATTGTTGCCATAACTGCTCGGTGTGTGAGATTCAGTCGTTGCTAATGACTTATTAGCAGTATCTGCCGTTGCTGCAAACACTGTCCCAGATGAGACTAAAAGAGTAGTTGATAGGGTATAGGCTGCGGTTAAATCAAACTTCATTATTTATTGCTCCAATTTCCCGACGACATAAATTGGGAAGATCCTGTGCATCACGTAAAATATGACAAACATCTAAATTCAGGAATTCTACTCTTGCTATTTTCAATAAAAGCTAAACGAAAAATTAATATTAAGATGTGATAGGTATTAACTGGGTATATTTAATACTGATATTTTAGTCGACTAATATTGGGAATGTGTTGACTTTTTCTTTCGCCTAAACAGTAGAAATTGGTCCTATGAACATACTATGAGATATAGAAAGTCTAATAATAAGACAGGCAAAATAAATTAGTGTTATTTATGTTATCTGGGGTTTTGTTGAGTGGATAAACTGTAAGCTAATTAGGATAACCTTGGATTTTCAAATTTTTGCAGCTATGTTAAACAATAATTGTTGTTAAGAATTTTAAATATGTGCGTTAGCTCCATAGCTGATAAAAAATGGCTTGCCATCATATTAAGAATATGTGATAAATCGTTCGGGTAAACGAGGTACGGTTCTGTTAATAGCAGCAACTCGCTCTAGTTTTTATGTTACGCCGAAACGGCGAATTAGAATTAAGTGATCCAAAGGAAATTCTTAAAATGGCAAAAATCACTGGTACTGTAAAGTGGTTCAACGAATCAAAAGGTTTTGGTTTTATTACTCCTGCTGACGGCAGCAAAGATGTGTTTGTACATTTTAGCGCTATTCAGAGCGAGGGTTTTAAAACTCTGGCGGAAGGCCAAAAAGTTGAGTTTGAAATTCAGGACGGTCAGAAAGGTCCTTCTGCGGCAAACGTCACTACAGCATAACTTCTTTTTGTCGACCATTTTGGATTGACGAAGTAAATTTGTTGTCTGATTGATTTTTTACTGGCAACAATGACATACCGATATCACCCTGTTGGTTATCTGATAGGGTGTTTTTGTTTTGGCTCGGGGCGCTCTTTATTGAGCTGAGATGAACCCGTAATACCTGATCTGGATAATGCCAGCGTAGGGAAGTCATGGTGTCTTTTCCTGATACTTGCTTTTCTTTATGTCTGGTTGGAAGAGGTACCTATGATGAGAATCAATTCACTGACAATTGCCGGTACTGATCCTAGTGGCGGTGCCGGCATTCAAGCCGACCTAAAAACTTTCTCTGCACTTGGTGCTTATGGCGCTACAGTCATGACAGCGCTTGTTGCACAAAACACCTGTGGTGTGCAATCTGTTTATGATATCGATCCTACTTTTGTTGCGGCACAGCTTGAATCTGTGTTGTCAGATATCAGAATTGATAGCGCTAAGATAGGCATGTTATCTAATGCAGCCAATGTTGCTGTTGTTGCCGACGCAATAAGTCGTTATTCCGTTCCTTATGTTGTATTGGATACGGTAATGATTGCGAAAAGTGGCGATCCGTTGCTGGCGCCGGAAGCGGTTTCCGAGGTTGTTGAACAATTATTACCGAAGGTTTCGTTGATTACCCCAAATTTGCCGGAAGCCGCAGCGATATTGAAATGTTCTGTAGCAAAAACCGAAACGGACATGCAAAAACAAGGGCGTGAATTATTATCGCTAGGATGCGAAGCCGTTTTACTGAAAGGCGGACACCTTACAGAACATGAAAGCCCTGATTGGCTATTTACTGTTGAGGGAGAATGGCGTTTTACTGCGCCTAGAATCAATACGCGTCATACACATGGTACAGGGTGTACGCTCTCCGCTGCACTGGCCGCTTTGCGTCCGCGTTATTCAAATTGGCAGACAACACTGCCTGTTGCCAAATCATATCTTCAGGCGGCGTTAGAACAAGCGGATTTGTTAGATGTAGGAAAAGGGATTGGACCTGTGCACCATTTTCATCAGTGGTGGTGAGAGTAGCGGATTGGCGAACTGTGTAAAATCAGTTGATCGTTCAGGGGAGTCCATATAGGGGCATGACGACGGGTCATTGGCATTTAAGTTCCGTGTCATTGCCGCTCATCTTAAGCCTTCCGGTAAACTAATTGCGTATACCGCTGAACCTGATTGTCGATTAGAAAAAGTGAATTATGAAAATTATGGTATAAAAATTCTGAGTGAAGAGCCCGTGAAAGACACAACTCTCGTGAGAGCTGAATTTCTTACCACACCACCTAGCCCTTTCACTATGTATCATTGGAGCCGTGAACAGTATCAAGCAGCGCTCCGAAAGGCAGGGTTCAAACAATTTAGATGGCAAAAACCAATGCTGTTAAAAAGCGATATTGAGGAATATCCCCTCGGTTTTTGGGATGATTATCAACGAAATTGCCTTGATACAGTTCTTATTTGTCAGTTTTAACGAGATAATTCCCGAGATCCGCTGTTTTTCCTGCACAAATCCCCCGATGAAAATCGAGGGATTTTTTTGAATTTCCCTCTTCTGGTGACTGCTCCCCACTTTCTTCCGGACGGGTGATGTCAAGCTATAGTAACTTGCTTATCCAGATAGACATCTTGAACTGCATTAATCAGTTCAACACCTTCTTTCATGGATTTTTTGAACGCCTTACGACCGAGGATTAGCCCCATACCGCCTGCGCGTTTATTAATAACTGCGGTACGAACTGAGTCGCTCAAATCATTATTACCGGATGCGCCGCCTGAGTTAATCATACCGGCGCGGCCCATGTAGCAGTTAGCTATCTGATAACGGACCAGATCGATAGGATGATCGCTAGTCAAATTAGCGTAAACACGTTTATCAGTATGACCAAAACCAATCGCCGTATAGCCGCCGTTATTTTCGGCCATTTTCTGCTTAACGATATCAGCACCGATAGTGACTGCCAAATGATTAGCCTGGCCTGTTAGGTCCGCACTAGAGTGATAATCTACACCTTCTTTTTTGAAGGCAGGATTACGTAGGTAGGCCCACAATACCGTTACCATGCCTAATTCATGCGCCCGTTTAAAGGCGGCTGAAATTTCCTCAATTTGACGCCGTGATTCAATAGAACCGAAATAAATTGTTGCTCCAACGGCAACGGCACCCATCTCAAATGCTTGTTCGACACTGGCATATAAAGTTTGATCATATTGAGCGGGATAGCTCAGTGTTTCATTGTGGTTCAATTTAACCAGAAATGGGATCTTATGAGCATAACGACGAGAAACAGCGGATAACACGCCATAAGTAGAGGCAACACAGTTACAACCGGCTTCAATAGCCAATTCAACGATATTTTTTGGATCGAAATAGAGTGGGTTTGCTGCAAAAGAAGCGGCAGCAGAATGTTCTACGCCTTGATCCACCGGCAGAATAGATAAATAACCAGTGCCTCCAAGACGACCATGATTTAATAATGTTTGCATGGAGCGCAGAACCGTATTCGGTCGGTTATTGTCGATCATTACGCGGTCAACAAAATCGGAGCCTGGCAGATAGAGATTTTCACTCGGAATGGTACTACAACGATGTTGTAATAAACTGTCCGCGTCTTTGCCTAACAACTTAGCGATATCAGTCATGTTTTACTCCAGTTATGAAAAGATGCTATTGATTGTCATTTATCCTTTTTAGGATAACAAGTTGTATTGAGAGGGAAGTGGTAGTGGATCGCTTCAGGTGGGAGGTTAAAGAGAATTTTATTACCTGAAAAGTGGCTATTTAGTGCGAAAGTAACATTACCATTTTTTAGGGAGTATAGGGGCGAAAGAGTAAGATCTTTATGTGCTGGATTATATGTTCTCGTAATTCTTATCGTTTGCTAGCAGACAATTTTATTGGATAAGATAAGTAGGTTTATGAGATTTAATACCGATAAAGAATAAATTATTCACTGTATTTATAATGTCGATATTGATTTGGTTTTCATAAATTTAAATATAGTTAAACTCATCGTCTTTATTGATTTTGTTAATATTTTTTTTGGCCCTTATTATTCAACAATGAAATATTTTCATCATAGATTAGATATACATTATTATTTCTGTAAAATTCTAAAAAAGAAATTTATATTTTGTTTGTTTGAGATTTTTTTATCTATACAGATTATATATTATAAATTTAACTATTTCTCTTTATAAATATCAAAAAAAATGGAAATAAATTTATTGTCGTAAATTTTTATCTATGTTAGCGTCTTTTTATTTTTGAAAGAATGAATTTTTTCGTTATTGTTCTTTATTGATTTGTAATTTTCCAATGTTGTTGGAGATAATTGATAAGATTGTTGGATGATTTTAGAGCAAAAACTAATATGAATTTATCAATTGCAATAAATAACTCATTGATTAATTTTGAATTGTTTAATTTCTTTCCTAATTTAATTAACCCGTCACTGAAATCAGTTTTTATATTTTTATTTTTCTATCGCTAAACTGAACATTTTATTATATGAATTTATTACAAAGATATAATATGTTTCTCTATTATCTAAATGAGTTTTATAAGGTTATATGTTTATATTTACCTATCGCTATTGATATAAATCTCATTGGTTTTAATTATTCATATAAATAATTTTTTATTTTGTCAATTTAATTATAACTATGTTGCAATATTATATATGATAAATAACCGTTTCTAACGTCAATGTTTTTAAATCTACATAATCCTGTGAGCAACAGTCAATATGGTTATTTATTCTTTCGTAAAAGTGATAATAATTTATAATAATAATTAGGCTAAAATTTTAGTTTTGTTTTTTATTTGTCAACTAATTAACTTATTGAAAGATACATCAATATAATTTGATTTTGTCACAGATGGAAAATTTCTCATGTTTTTATTGCCAATAGTGACATTTCGGTTTCTTCCATTTGCCAAGAGTAATTTCTTATTACATTTCTTCTTTAGTAACTTGTTTACAAACGATGTTTTATAAAGTTATTGGATCTATTGATACAGGTTGAGAGCGTGATAGATGAAGATTGAATGTCTGTCGCTGTTACTTGCCAAGCTGATTTTTCCTGATGTTATTGTTAGATGATATTTTTCATGCTGATCCGGTTAAAAATGCGTTTCTATTGTCTTTTGGTTTACTGAACAGCCCCTATTGTGGGATTACATTTCATTTTTATGAGAGAGCAACATGTACTGCGCTGTTGTTTATCAGCTTTGGGGCGATTTGGCTACTTTATCCTTATTTATATTGTGGATATATAAAACAAAATCCATTTTGGGTTGCTAGGTCGATATAGTCAGCTAAATGTTGAACTAATAGTTTTAACAATAAGTAAATTGTAATTATCTGTTTTCATAATTTTCACCTGATTAATTCTATCAAATTGTATAATATTTGGTCTAAATATGATGGATTTCTTGAATTATTGAACAGTGGAAAATTTTAATTACATTTCTTTAGATAGTGTGATATTTCAATAAGTAGAAATATTCTCTTATTAATATGTAGGTATAATAAACACATTAATATAAATATTCATTGGTTTAATAGTTAAATTTCTCTATTTAATTAATCATGTAAATGAATTCTGTAACTTATTGATTTTATTTCTCGGAGGGAAAAAGAAAAGGCCAGCTCAAGGGAGATTGAGCCGGCCAAGGAGGTGGTTCCTAGTCTTACTGTAAAACTTTTTTAATTTTTTATTTTTCACCAACAATACTACGGTAAATAAAATAGTATTGATGTGATCTGTTTCTAAAAAAAGAAATATATCATCATAAAGAGGGGATATTGATGATTATTTGTCTGAGTCTTGGTTCGTTTGAGCATATTGAGAATTAATACCATTTAGATTACGTATTAATAAGGCATAATTAATATCGATTTGTTTAGGGATTGGTAAATAGACAATATAACCATCCCCAGGCGCAACTTCCATTGGTTGGCCTTTTTTATCCTGCATTGCTTCCAGAGTAAACTGGATATTGCCTGATGGCGTCATTAATTCGAGACGGTCTCCGATCATAAATTTATTCTTGACAGTAACTTCAGCTAATTCGTTGACTCGTTCACCTGTAAATTCACCAACAAATTGTTGTGTATCGGATATCGAATAGCCGTATTCATAAGTCTGATAGGCATCATGGGTATGACGGCGTAAAAATCCTTCGGTATAGCCGCGATGGGCGAGTCCTTCTAACGTTGTTAGCAGAGTTGGATCAAAAGGTTTCCCTGCAACGGCATCATCAATGGCTCGGCGGTAAACTTGTGCTGTGCGAGCGCAGTAATAGAAGGATTTTGTTCGTCCTTCGATTTTCAAAGAGTGAACGCCCATTTTAGTTAATCGCTCAACATGCTCAACTGCACGTAAATCTTTAGAATTCATGATGTAAGTACCATGTTCATCTTCGAAAGCTGACATATATTCACCTGGACGTTTTGCTTCTTCGAACGTAAATACTTTATCTGTTGGTGTGCCTTTTCCCAATGTTGGCTCGATATTTTTTGTCGGTATAGGTTCATGCATATGCACAATATTACCGATATCATCCTCTTTACCTTCTTGGACGTGATATTCCCAACGGCAGGCATTAGTACAGGTTCCTTGGTTAGGATCTCGTTTATTAATATAGCCAGACAACAGGCAACGACCCGAATAGGCCATACACAATGCGCCATGTACGAAAATTTCCAGTTCCATATCGGGAACCTGCTGGCGAATCTCGTTAATTTCATCCAGAGAAAGCTCGCGGGAAAGAATGACGCGTGTCAGCCCCATTTGTCGCCAGAATTTTACTGTTGCCCAGTTAACTGCGTTAGCTTGAACGGAAAGATGAATCTCCATTTCAGGAAAAGCTTCACGAACCATCATGATCAGTCCGGGATCGGACATGATGAGAGCATCTGGTCCCATATCAATGACAGGTTTTAGATCACGGATAAAAGTTTTCAGTTTGGCATTGTGAGGAGCAATATTGACCACAACGTAAAAGCGTTTACCAAGCTCATGCGCTTCTTTAATACCGAGCGCCAGATTTTCGTGATTAAATTCATTATTGCGAACACGCAGGCTGTAACGTGGTTGACCCGCATATACGGCATCTGCGCCATAAGCAAAAGCATAGCGCATATTTTTCAGTGAACCGGCAGGGGAAAGTAATTCTGGAGTAAACATGGTTAAAAAATTCTCGATTTGAATTGAGACTGGTTTTCACTATAAAAAGTAAGGATAAGACGGGGGATTCTAACGCTTAATTTGTTGGGGATACAAATTTATTAGCATGAAACGTTCGGTTCTATTGATCAGCAAAGAACGTGATCAGCAAAGAACGTGATCAACGAAAAACGTGATCGATGAAGAGCGCCTTATCAATTGACGATAACTTTCAACTGATAAGGTGCGGTTTATGATGAAAAAGTATCATTCTGACTTTGTCAGATCTCGGACATTGGCGCTAGAACCATGTTTAATCGCAGATTGAATGCCTTTTTTGGCCGCGACTTCATTATCGTGAGATTCGCTGATGCCGATGACTTGATAGTTTCTCGCTTTCAGCACGAAATAGGACTTGCCAGATTTGTTTTCTCTGATTTCGAAGTTTTTTTCTGCCGGTGAATTTGCCTGGACAGAACGAATTCCTTTATTCGCTGCTGCCTTGGTGGTGTACATTTCACTGGTAAGGATAACTTCACCGTTCGATGTTTTTAAATTGAAGTAATACTGCTTGTTTTTTGTTCTTCTCAGATCATAATGACCTACAGCCATAAGAAATTCCTCCAATTAAAGGTAAGTATTTTTAATATAGCTGAATTTCTGACCGGTGAAAGGTTGAGAGAAATTTAATTCAGTTAAAGTGTGACAGTTATAACAAACGGCATATATCTGCTTCCCATCGGTAACCGAGTCCGTAAATAGAACGAATGAATGTTTTACTGTTGTCCAATTGTTCCAGTTTACGACGTAAATTTTTAATGTGGCTATCAATAGTACGGTCTGTCACGATCCGGTGATCGTCATACAGGTTATTCAATAATTTATCGCGGGAAAATACTTGCCCTGGACGACTTGCCATCGTTTTTAATAACCGGAATTCAACCGGGGTCAAATCCAATATTTTATCGCGGTAACGTGCTTGGAAACAGGCCTCGTCGATTTGCAGATCGCTTTGCTTGACAATATCTTGTGGTCGGTAACAGCGACGAAGAATCGTTTTAACTCGTGCGACAATTTCACGTGGACTATAAGGTTTACAAATATAATCGTCTGCTCCGATTTCCAATCCAAGTAAACGGTCAATTTCTTCCGTTTTGGCGGTGACCATAATAATCGGCACATCAGAGAAGCGGCGAATTTCCCGACAGATAGATATGCCATCGCAGCCTGGAAGCATCAGATCCAGCAAAATAATATCTGGATTGTGTTGCTGTACATGGGAGACAGCTTCATCACCCCGCAGTAGCCACTGGGTTTCGTAATTAGCCGCCCGCAGGTAATCAACCAGCAACTGACCAAGTTTTGGCTCATCTTCAACAATCAAAACAGTATAATGTTCAAATTCTGTATTCATAACGTTTCGCCGTCGAGGGATTTAGTTAGCGGCAATTCTACGATAATTCTCAGGCCGCCTAAAGGTGAGGGGGCGGCATGGATGGCGCCGCTATGTGCTTCAACAATGTTATAGCAAATAGCTAATCCCAGCCCTGATCCGCCACTGGCACGGTTTCGTGAGGATTCACTGCGGTAGAATCGTTCAAAAACCCGTTGGCATTGCTCTGGTGACAAGCCGGGCTTGCTGTCCTCCCAATTCAGAATGAAATAGTTATCGTTAGAGCAATCTTTAATGATTAATTTTCCATTATCGGCGGTATAGCGAAGACTATTTTCCAGTAAATTATGAAATAGCTGAGTCAATCTGTTTGGGTCAGCAAATACCATAATAGTTTCAGGAAGTTTAACATCTATTTGGATTTGCTTATCGAGGAAACGTCCACGATAAGATGCGATAGCAGCCTGAATTAATTCACTGATATTGATAAATTCTTTCCGGTATGCCAGCGCCCCGCGATCGGATAAAGAGAGTTGGTGTAGATCATCAACCAGTTTGGTCAATGTGGTAATTTCAGCTAATAACGAATTGAGCGTTTCTGGCGTGGGTTTGTGAACACCATCCTGTAACGCTTCCAATTCACCGCGCAATATAGCAAGGGGGGTGCGTAGTTCATGAGAAATATCTGCCATATAATCGCGACGCATCTGCTCGTTTTTTTCTAGGGTACTGGCAAGTTGGTTAAAATTGTGGGCAAGCTGACCAATTTCATCTTTACTTGATGGTGTGACTCGGGCGCTGAAATCGCCTGCTGCCAGTTTATGCGTCCCTTCAACCAAACGTTTAACGGGTTTTAACATACCGCGGGATAATAATAGCGTGGCGATGATCGCCAGTAAGGTAGATAAACCGGCAATTATCCAGCTTGTCAGTTGCTGCTGGCGATCAAAACTGATATCAGCTTGACGGGTAATTTTATCTGATGTGCTGACAATGACCCAACCAACAACTTGATGGTGATAGAGAATAGGTTTGCGATAGGTCTCTGTCGGGATTTTGTTTTCATGACCGACTAGCAATTTCATATCACTGTCCACCACCCAAAATTGAGTTCGCCAACCGCGAGGTGGTGGACCCTGGCGGCTTTCACTGGTTTGTTCAATGGAGCGAATGATTTGAAAAATTACCCGGTCATTCCTCTTTAAGAATTTCCAGCTACCATATTGTTGATATTGTTCAGCCAGTGCTTCGGCTAACATGGCGGTACGTAACTGGATATTTTGTTTTATATAACCAATAAAACCATGTTGGAAGCTGCTTCTTACGCCCCAGTGCATGGTGATGAGTACCAGCATACAAGTGGCGAAGATGGCCATGAATAGTTTACCACTGATGCCGAGTTTCATGATGGCTCCATAATTTGCTTGGTAGTACGCCGTTGTTGCCACTTTTCCCTTACTGCCTATTCCAATAGGGCTATTTTATTTGCCCTTTTTTGCCATAAAGAGCGAACCTGGGCAGTGCTCAGACAAAAGCGTTAGCTTTTGAGCGCACTTTAGTGCGACCCATAGGGCGAGCGAAACGAGTCATCCTCACGTACTACGTGTACGTTCCGGTTTTCCGCGCTGTCCGTGTTCACTGTTCATTGATAAGAACGGCCTGCAACAATTACGCCTATTGGGATAGGCTCTTAATCGATCAAAATAGAGATAGATAACGGGTGTGGTATATAGCGTCAAAAGCTGGCTCATAACCAAACCCCCCACAATAGTTATTCCTAAAGGTTGGCGTAATTCTGCTCCGTCGCCATTGCTCAAAACCAGTGGCAGAGCGCCAAATAAGGCGGCTAGTGTCGTCATCAGAATCGGACGGAAACGTAACAGGCTGGCTTGGAATATCGCATCACGGGCACAGATATTACCGTTACGCTGAGCTTCAATAGCAAAATCCACCATAATAATGGCGTTCTTTTTCACGATACCAATCAATAACATGATGCCTATTAATGCTATCAGGCTGAATGGTGTGTCAAACAGTTCCAATGCCAGTAGGGCGCCAATGCCGGCAGAAGGCAGGGTAGAGAGAATAGTTAATGGGTGGATATAACTTTCATACAGTATCCCTAGCACCAGATAGACGGTAATAATGGCGGCCAGAATTAAGAATAATTGTGATTTCTGGGTTTCTTGGAAAATCTGGGCGGTACCAGCAAAAGTGCCGCGAACCGTTGAGGGTACGCTCAGTTCGGTCATGGTTCTTTCAATCGCATTGATAGCATCAGAGAGGGTATAACCTGCCGATATATTGAAAGCAATGGTTGAAGCGGCAGAAAGCCCCTGATGATTCACGCTTAATGGCGCATTAGCCGGTTGCCAGTGAGCAAAATAGGAGAGCGGAATGGTTTTTCCTTGATTGTTAATCACAAACATTTTTTCCAGTGCGCTGACATCTTGCGTATATTCTGGTGCAACTTCCATCACAACCTTGTACTGATTAAGTGGTTGATAGATGGTGGATATTTGTCGCTGACCAAAAGCATTATTCAGCAGACTATTGGCTTCACTGACATTAATGCCCAGACGAGACATGGTATCGCGGTCATAGATTATTGCCATTTCAGCCCCTTTATCCTCTTTATCCGAATTCACGTCGGTCAGTTGGGGCAATTGCCCTAACGCCTTACGGATAACAGGCTCCCATTTGCGAAGATCGTTCAGATCATCTGCCAGCAATGTAAATTGATAGCTAGCATTAGCTTGGCGACTGCCAGCCCTAATATCCTGTACCGGAATGAGAAACAGATTTGCTCCCGGTTCATTGGCAAGTTTAATTCTCAGGCGTGAAATAACCTGTTCAGCGCTTTCTGAACGTTCTTTCAATGGTTTCAGAGAGATAAACATAAAGCCATTATTTACCCTGCCACCACCGGTAAAACCAATAACGCTATCTACCGTAGGATCTGCATTGATTACCTGCATGAAATTTTTCATTTTTTCACGCATAGATTGGAAAGAGATACTTTGATCCGCCCGAACAAACCCTAACAACCGACCGGTATCTTGTTCCGGGAAGAAAGTTTTGGGGATATTAATATAGAGCCAAACATTTAGGGCAATGATACCGGCTAAAATTAACAATACCCAGCGGCTATGATTAAGAACCCACATCAGGGAGCGTCCGTACATTTGCTGAATTTTCAGTAAAACTTTACCGAATCCGCGTATTTTCTTTTGTGCTTTGGGAAGCTGAGATTTTAGTAATTGGGCGCACATCATTGGCGTTAGCGTCAGAGAAACCAATAATGAGATACCGATTGATGTGGTTAAGGTAATGGCGAATTCACGGAACAGCCGACCAACCAATCCATCCATGAACAGAAGCGGGATAAAGACTGCTACCAGCGAAATGCTCATCGAGAGGACCGTGAAACCCACTTCCCGGACACCTCGCAGCGCCGCTTGCATGGGTTTGATACCTGCTTCAAGGTGGCGGGAAATATTCTCCAGCACCACAATCGCATCATCTACCACAAATCCTGTGGCAACCGTCAGCGCCATTAAAGAAAGATTGTTCAAACTGAAACCGCACAGATACATAGCGGTAAAGGTGCCAATGAGTGAAACCGGTACAGCGATGGCAGGGATTAATGTTGCGCGACCAGAACGTAAAAATAGGAACACCACCAGAATGACTAGCCCGATAGCAATCACTAATGCACGTTCTACTTCTACTAATGAAGCACGAATAGTTGGTGTGCGATCTTGAGTCATTTTAAGTTGAATACTGGCAGGAATAGATTCACGTAATGCAGGCAATTGTTCACGGATACGGTTTACTGTGGCGATAATATTCGCGCCCGCTTCACGGCGAATGATCAACAAAATAGCCGGTTCACCGCCAGACATGCCGGCAGCCCTGACATTCTGAACAGAATCTTTTACATTTGCTACATCTTGCAATCGTACCGGTGAACCGTTGTTATAGTGAACGATGATCGGTCGATAGCTTTCGGCTGTTTTTAACTCATCATTAGTTTGAACTTGCCAGTGTTGCTGATCGGAGTCCACATATCCTTGTGGGCGGCGAACATTGGCATTGCTGATAGCTTTGCGTACCGCATCTAGTGAAACTCCCTGATGAAACAGGGCGCCAGGATTTAATTCGACTCTGACTGCGGGTAATGAACTTCCGCCAACAGAAACTTCACTGACGCCTTCAACTTGGGCAATTTTCTGCGCCAGTTGAGTAGAGGCAAAATCATAAAGCTGCCCCTGATTATAGGTATCAGAAGTCAATGTGAGGATCATAATCGGGGCGTCAGACGGGTTGACTTTGTAATAATGCGGCCTGCTAGGCATACCGGAAGGTAGCAGACTTTGAGCGGCATTCAGTGCTGCCTGTACATCCCGCGCTGCACTGTTAATATCACGGTTGAGATCAAATTCAAGTGTGATATCGGTATTGCCAAGGGAGCTACTGGAGGTCATTTCATTGACTCCGGCAATTCGGCCTAAGGCGTGCTCCAGGGGAGTCGCGACCGATGAGGCCATTGTCTCCGGCGAGGCTCCCGGTAATGAAGCGTAAACGGAGATCACTGGAAAATCCACTTGTGGTAAAGGAGAAACCGGCAACAAGGTAAATCCCAATACCCCGCATAGGGTTATGGCTAAACTCAATAGCGTGGTGGCAACAGGACGTTGGATAAATAAGGCAAAGAATTTCACCGCGGCTCCTGATGATCAATAGATGAAGTGTCTGAAATTGAGAACCGACGATTGCGGCGATAGTGTGCCAATCGGTCAAACAGTAAATAGATCACTGGTGTGGTAAACAACGTCAGGATCTGGCTCATAATCAATCCACCGACCATACAGATACCCAGAGGACGACGTAATTCAGCGCCTACACCGGTGCTGAGCATCAAGGGGAGCGCCCCAAGCAACGCTGCCATTGTGGTCATCAAGATTGGACGGAAACGCAATAAACACGCTTGATAAATGGCTTCGTAAGGCGATAACCCCTGCTCACGTTCCGCTGCCAGCGCGAAATCGATCATCATGATGGCATTTTTCTTCACAATACCTATCAACAGGATAATGCCAATGATCGCAATGACATCCAGTTCGTGACCTGCCATCATCAGCGCCAGTAGCGCGCCCACTCCCGCTGTCGGCAATGTGGAGAGGATTGTCACCGGGTGGATGAAGCTTTCATACAGTATGCCTAGCACGATATACATAGCGATGATGGCAGCCGCGATTAGCCATAATGTATTGCCCAGCGCGCTTTCAAATGCCAGCGTTGTTCCCTGGAATTGGGTGGAAATATCTTTGGGCATTTTGATCAATTGTGCTGCATCACGAACAGCATTGACCGCCTGTTCGAGAGAAGCATCCTCAGTAACGTTGAAAGAAAATGTTGCTGAGGGAAATTGAGCGAGATGATTGATTGCCAACGGGCCAAATCTTTGTTCAATAGTCGCAATAGTTCTGAGAGGTATGACATGACCGTCAGTTCCGTTAAGACGGATGTTATCAAATGCTGCCAGCCCTGGAGTTGATGTCACATCATGCTCCAAGATAATTCGATACTGATTAGCCTGTGTATAAATGGTTGAAATTAGCCGCTGGCCGAATGCGTTGTAGAGTGCGTTATCTATAGCGGCCATTGAGATGCCTAATCGGCTGGCTGTGTCTCGGTCTACCTTAACGTAGGCAATTGGCCCCTGGTCTTGCCAGTCACTACTGATATCAATTAGTTCTGCTCTCTGCTTTAATTCTGCCAGCAATTTTGGCACCCAGATACTCAGTTCATCCAGAGAAGTTGCCTGCAAAGTGAATTGGTATTGGGTACGGGTAACTTGAGTATCAATCGTCAAATCCTGTATGGGTTGCAGATAGAGTTTTATGCCGGGTATAGCGGCAACTTTTTCCTGCAAACGCGGAATAATGTCAACGATTCTGTCATCACGCTGATTCAGTGGTTTCAGCGTGATTTGCAATCGCCCGTTATTCAAGGTTGGGTTACTGCCGTCAACACCGACAAAGGTGGTGATATTTTCTACTGCCGGGTCTTGCAGTAATAGGGATGAAACTTGCTGTTGTTTATCCACCATTGCAGAGAAAGAAATGGATTGCGGCGCTTCCAGTGTTCCCTGAATCAGCCCATTATCCTGTGATGGAAAAAATCCTTTTGGAATCATCAGATAGAGCAGAGTCGTTAGCGCCAATGTGCTTAGGGCGATGCTAAATGTGATCCACGGGTGATTCAGCGCTCTTTTTAGCCATACGGCATAACTGGCAATCATTTGTTCAAAAAAGCGTTCACTGGCTTGTTCAAAACGATTGTGTTTTATCTGTGATTCTGGTTTCAGTATTCGAGCGCACATCATGGGGGTTAATGTCAGTGAGACAATGGCTGAAATCAGAATTGCTACGGCTAGGGTAATCGCAAACTCACGAAACAGGCGGCCAACGATATCGCCCATAAAAAGCAATGGGATTAGCACCGCAATCAAAGAGAAAGTCAGGGAAATAATGGTAAAACCGATTTCACCTGCGCCTTTCAATGCTGCGGTCATCGGTTTCTCGCCTTGTTCTATATAACGGGAGATATTTTCAATGACCACAATGGCATCATCCACGACAAAACCGGTGGCAATGGTGAGCGCCATTAGCGTCAGGTTATTGACGGAGAAGCCGCAGAAATACATCACTGCGAATGTACCAGTCAGTGAAAGTGGAACAGCGATACTGGGGATGAGTGTTGCAATGCCGTTGCGTAAAAACAGGTAAATCACCATAACAACCAATGCAATTGCCAGTAACAGCTCAAACTGAACATCTTTCACAGAAGCACGAATGGTTGTCGTGCGGTCAGTCAGGATTTTCATATCAACAGATTTTGGCAAGCTGCTGATGAGCTCCGGCAACATCTGACGAATATTATCTGTGGTTTCAATCACATTGGCGCCGGGCTGGCGCTGGATATTAATCACAATCGCTTGTTTGTTATTTGACCATGCGCCTAGTTTGGTGTTTTCAGCTCCTTGCTCAATGGTTGCGACATCTTGTAACCGTACCGGTGAGCCATTTTTATAGGCAATGATCAATTTGCGGTAATCATTTACTGACTTCATTTGATCGTTGGCCGAAAGCGTGACGGAGCGAGTCGGACCATCAAGGCTGCCTTTGGCGGAGTTAACGTTAGCATTGTTGATAGCGGTACGGATCATTTCGCTATCCAGTCCCTGTGCAGCGACCGCTTGAGCGTTTAACTTCACTCTGACGGCGGGTCGCTGACCGCCGGCGAGTGTCACCAGCCCTACACCGTTGACCTGTGAAATTTTCTGTGCAATACGGGTTTCCACCATATCTTGAATCTGTGTCATTGGCATTGCATCGGAGGTGACGGCCAGCATTAAAATAGGCGGATCTGCGGGGTTGACTTTGCTGTAAATGGGAGGATAAGGAAGGTCATTTGGCAGTAAATTACTGGCTGCATTAATGGCCGCCTGCACTTCCTGTTCGGCGACATCTAACGGCAAAGTCAGTTGGAATTGCAATGTGATAACGGAAGCCCCGCCAGAGCTTTGGGATGCCATCTGTTTAAGACCAGACATTTGTCCGAGTTGGCGTTCCAGTGGGGCGGTGACTGCCGAAGTCATTACATCGGGGCTTGCGCCGGGATAGAGTGTGACAACCTGAATGGTGGGATAGTCTACTTCCGGTAATGCAGACACAGGCAGCATGCGATAGCCGATAATACCTGCCAGCAAGATTGCTGCCATAAATAGCGTGGTGGCGACAGGTCGCAAGATGAACAGGCGTGATGGCCCGCCTCCTGGGATTGGGGAGCTTACCTGCATCAGGAATTCTCCGTTTTATCGTGTTTTTGTAGTTGAGGCTTATTGACCATTGGTGTGACAATATCCACCTTAGCGCCATCTGTCAGGCGATCGATACCATCAGTGACCACTTTATCGCCTGCTGCCAAGCCGGTACTGATAACAACGCGTTTTGTATCCTGCAATTTGATCGTGACCAGATGTTTGCTGACTTTATTCTCTTTGCTTAACATCCAGACAAAATTCCCTTCATTACCCATTTGCAGAGCAGCATTTGGGATCACCACTGCGTTTTCCAGTGTATCGACTTTAATATGGACATTGACGAACTGATTTGGGAATAAGGTGCTATCTTGATTGGAAAAACGGGCTTTCAGCTTAATTGTGCCGGTAGCGGCATCAATTTGATTATCAATGCTCAACAGTTTTCCTTCGGCAAGTTGTTGCTGGTTATTGCGATCCCAGGCACTAACGACGACGTCATGATTGGTTTTCTGAGCTTGCAAAACAGCACTGATATCGTTTTCAGGGAGTGAAAATAGTACATCTACCGGATCGGTTTGGGTAATAACCACAATAGGAGAGTTGTTGCCGCTGGAGATAAAATTCCCTATATCAATCTGTTTCAAGCCCACTTTACCAGAAATTGGAGCCGTAATTCGGCTGTAAGTGAGTTGAAGTTTTGCACTATCAATAGCCGCTTGATCAACTTTTAGACTGGCTTCGTGCTGGCGGACAAGCGCACGTTGATTATCCATTTCTTGTTGGGAAATCAGGTGAGTATTTGCCAATTTCTGGTAGCGATTGAGATCCTGGCGGGCATTTGCCAAGATTGCTTCATCTTTAGCCAGTTGGCCTTTGGCTTGTGCTAGCTGAACCTGAAAAGGACGTGGATCAATTTCTGCCAGTAAATCCCCTTGCTTAATTTGTTGACCCTCCTGAAAGTGCAAAGCGATAAGTTGACCTTCAACTCGGCTAGTCACCGTAGCGGTATTCGCGGCGTGAATGGTGCCAAGCCCGGAAAGAAAGCGAGGGACGGCCTGCTCTTCTACCGTAGCAACCTGAACTGGGGGTAAAGGGGGATGTCCTAAACCAGAGGATTGATCAGATAGGCTGGATTGTTGAGGGACTTTGAGTTGGTACCAAAAAAATATAGCGGCAGCAATGGCAATAGCGGCCAATATTGCACGGAAAAGGAGGGTACGGCGTTTATTATTTTGATTCATTTCTTCGACATTCTCTCAAACGCAAGGTCAGGGTATTGCTCGATTATGTCCGACTGAAGTATCGGTTTAATCACATGCTATTAGTTTAGACAGTGAGGATAAGCTAAAAAATGGAGAAAATGTGGAAAATATGTCAAGGAAGCGCTTTTTAAGGCAAATTAAGGCGTTTTTTGTCATTTTTCTCGAGACGGCTCCAGAAATTATGTAAATGATGTTGTCTCTAATTACTTACATTTCCTTTGCGGTTGTTGGACTGTATCCCCTAATTTTTGAGAGAATTTAGGTTGGTTATAAAATGCAGGGGAAATATAATCAATGTGAATATATTTTCTACTCATATTTAAATGTGATTTGAAAGAGATAAGT
>NZ_JAPFCD010000028.1:0-64800 GCF_026153155.1 Photorhabdus aballayi
TTATAATATAAATTATATTCTGTAAGTCAATGCCTTTTATCCTTACATCTACTTTATTTTCAATAATTAAATACTTTTTTTAAATAATGACAACGCCCTCTTTAAAAATAATAATTCCATAATTAAACAGCATTAAGATTATTCTCAAAAAATAATAAAAATTTAAAATAAAATCTGAAAAACATAGATATTAAACTTTTAATATGTTATTCCCATGTCTCTATAACTGCTATGACCGCCGTAATAAAATTATTACGGCGGCCGTATATTAAAGCCAATTCTTCCGCTTAAAATAGAGATACGGCGCAAGACCGGCAGCAATCATTAAACCAATTGCGCCCGGATAACCAAATGTCCAGTGCAATTCCGGCATAAATTCAAAGTTCATACCGTAACTGGAAGCCACCAGCGTCGGCGGCAGGAATACCACAGAAACAACCGAGAAGATTTTGATAATTCTGCTCTGTTCAATATTGATAAAACCCATTGCCGCCTGCATCAAGAAATTAACTTTCTGAAACAGAGATTCATTATGTGGCAACAGCGATTCAATATCGCGCAAGATTTCACGAGCCTGCTCCAGTTGATCCCCCGGCAAACGGGCCCGTCGCACCAAGAAGTTAAGCGCACGCTGAGTATCCATAAGACACAAGCGAACCTTCCAGCCGATATCTTCCTGCTCCGCAAGACTGGATAAGGCTATGTCAAACTCATCACCCTGTTTCCCTTCCATAATGACTCGGCTCAGGGATTCCAGCACACTGTAAATATTTTCGATAACATCAGCCAACTGTTCAATCTTGGTTTCAAACAGATCCATTAGCACTTCATAAGCATTACCATCAACTAATGTCTGATTACGAGCACGCATACGATACAATCGGAACGCAGGGAGCTCCCGCTCTCGCAATGTATAGAGACGACCATCACGAATAGTAAATGCAACGGTTGCGTTGCCAGCATGGTCTTCCGCGTCTTCAAAGTAGAAAAACGAGTGAACGTGTATCCCGTCTTCATCTTCAAAAAAACGCGCCGACGCCTCAATGTCATCCAGTTCCGGTCGGGTTGCCAGAATTTGGCCTAATTCATTTTGAACTTGCAGCCTGTCTTGCTCTCCCGGTTCAACTAAATCCACCCATAAGGAATCAGATAACTTTTCTCCCTCTTCAAACTCAAGACGGAGTAGGCGATTATTCTCTAACTTAAATGCGCTCAGCATGTATCATAAGTCTCCTTTACTCCCTACGTGATCGTAAGGCGCGAATGTTACGCTTAGAAGAAAAAGCCTGTCAACATTCAACCTGGATATTATTTTCAGACCATTTCAAGTCTGGCATAAGCAGCCACCAGCCACTTAATCCCTTCCCCTTGAAACGCGATTTGCAATCGGCTATGTTCACCACTCCCCTCCATATTGACAATGGTTCCTTCACCAAATTTAGGATGACGAACACGTTGTCCAAGAGCATAACCGCTATCATTGGAGCTAATTGGCGTACCTAACCGACTATGGCTAACGGGACGAGAGACTGTCGCACGTAACCGAACTTCTTCAATACATTCTGACGGTAGTTCCCCAATAAAACGAGATGGCCGATGATACACCTCTTTGCCATATAAACGGCGACTTTCTGCATAAGTGATGGTCAATTTTTCCATTGCACGCGTCAGACCCACATAAGCCAAGCGACGCTCCTCTTCCAGACGTCCGCCTTCTTCAATCGACATCTGGCTTGGAAACATACCTTCTTCCATGCCAACAATAAATACCTGTGGGAATTCCAGTCCCTTAGCCGAATGTAATGTCATCAGTTGCACTGAATCCTGATAGGCATCGGCCTGCCCTTCTCCCGATTCCAGCGCAGCATGAGAAAGAAACGCCTGCAATGGCGTTAAATCTTCATCCTCTTCCTGATAACTGAACTGGCGAGTTGCCGTAACAAGTTCTTCAAGGTTTTCAATACGCGCCTGCGCTTTTTCACCTTTTTCCTGCTGGTACATCGCTCGCAAGCCAGAATCACGGATAACTCTGTCAGTCTGAATATGCAATGGCATATCTTCGGTTTCTGTCGATAATGCGTCAATCAGTTCAATAAAACGTTGTAAGGAAGCAGCCGCTCGCCCGGCCAGCACCTTCTCTTGCAGCAATATTTGGCAACAGTCCCACAATGTTTGCTGCCGTTCACGCGCCGCCTGGCGCACAAGATCCAACGTTCTATCGCCAATACCACGAGTCGGCGTATTCACTACACGTTCAAACGCCGCGTCATCATGACGATTGGCGATCAGACGCAAGTAAGCCAGCGCATCTTTAATTTCCTGACGTTCAAAGAATCGTTGACCACCATAAATACGGTATGGCATTGATGCCTGTAACAGCGCCTCTTCCAATACACGGGACTGAGCGTTGCTGCGGTAAAGTATGGCGCAATTTTTCAAAGCGCCGCCATTTTCAAGCCAGTTTTTTATCCGGCTAACCACATAACGGGCTTCATCCAATTCATTGAATGCACAGTAAAGGGAGATGGGTTCACCCTCTACGCCCTCAGTCCACAAATTTTTACCCAGACGATCACTGTTGTTGGCAATCAATGTATTGGCAACTTTCAAAATATTACTGGTGGAACGGTAATTTTGCTCCAAACGGATAGTTTCAGCACCAGAAAAATCTTTCAGAAAACGCTGAATATTCTCAACTTGAGCACCACGCCAACCATAAATAGATTGATCATCATCCCCGACAATCATCACTTTGCCTGTTTCACCTGCCAACAAATGAATCCAAGCATATTGAATACTGTTAGTGTCCTGAAACTCATCCACCAAAATATTAGTAAAGCGGCCACGGTAATGTTGCAGGATCTGAGGTTTATTCAGCCACAACTCATGCGCTCGCAGTAAAAGCTCGGCAAAATCCACCAACCCGGCTCGATCACAAGCCTCTTGGTAAGCTTGATAAACTTTCTGCCATGTCGCTTCAACAGGGTTGCCATAACTTTCAATATGCTGTGGCCGCAATCCTTCATCTTTTTTGCCATTGATGTACCACATGCCTTGGCGAGCCGGCCATTGTTTATCATCCAGATTCATCGCTTTAATAATGCGTTTAAGCAGTCGATGTTGATCTTCGCTATCAAGAATCTGAAAATCCTGTGGCAAATTGGCATCCAGATGATGCGCTCGTAATAAACGATGAGCCAAACCGTGGAACGTACCAATCCACATTCCCCCTTGACTGGTACCAATCAGGTTTTCAATCCGATGACGCATCTCCGCAGCCGCTTTATTGGTGAAGGTCACGGCCATAATGGAAAATGGCGAAGCCTTCTCCACCGACAACAACCAAGCAATTCGGTGTACCAGAACCCGGGTTTTACCGCTCCCCGCGCCAGCTAAAACCAGCATATTAGTCCGCGGAGCAGCGACGGCTTCCCGTTGTTTGTCATTCAGACTTTCGAGCAGATAGGAGACGTCCATAGTTACCATCAATTGATTAGACAGCGACCAGAGGTTGCTGTGTTTTTATACAGAATAATTTCTTGATTATATCAATGCTGTCAAAGAAGCCAAATCGTAAATCTCAATGTGAGGCAATAAGTGGCTTTCCATCGTCTGCAATAATTTTTTATTCTTGGTATTCATCCAGCAAGCCTGCATACCACTACTCAGCGCCCCTGCCACATCCGTACTCAAATCATCACCAACATGTAAGATTCGCCCAAGCGGTAAACCCAGACGATCTGCGGCCAAATAGTACATATCGCTGCAAGGTTTTGCACGGCCATCAGGGCCAGCTTTTAGCACAAATTTAAAATAAGGGGCAAGGCCACAGGCGGCAGGTTCTGCATTACCATTAGTAATCG
Source organism: Photorhabdus aballayi (assembly GCF_026153155.1). NCBI lineage: Bacteria > Pseudomonadati > Pseudomonadota > Gammaproteobacteria > Enterobacterales > Morganellaceae > Photorhabdus > Photorhabdus aballayi. Next base: position 3,864 of record NZ_JAPFCD010000028.1, read on the forward strand.
CTACCAGCGGCATCTGTTCAGCAAGTGCCGCCAGAGTTTTATGTGTTGATTCAGGAATCTCAATCCGATTACGCCAAAGTGTGAAATACGCCATGACGTCATCTGCCCCTCGCTCAGCATCTTCGCGGCTAAAACCGTAATGGCAAAACATCAACCTTGAGGAGTGCCAACGCAATAAAGTCATGTCATGATAAATTTCAGGATACTGCTCAAGTGTCAATTCACGGAAAGCATATAGATCCTGGTGATCAAGATGACTGAACCTGGGATCATACTGCCGTACAAAATTCAGTACTTCCTCTTCCGTCTTATCCATGACTGGATGATTATCATACAGCGTATCATCCAGATCAAATGTCATCGCTAACACTGGCGCAAGAGGCCGGTAAAAACGCATTATGATTTCCCCCGTTTGGCTCTGGGATGGGCTACATCATACACTTTTGTCAAATGCTGGAAATCCAAATGAGTATAGATTTGTGTGGAAGATAGGCTGGCATGGCCCAGTAATTCCTGAACTGCGCGCAAATCACCACTAGATTCCAGAATATGAGTGGCAAAAGAGTGGCGCAATTTATGAGGATGAATATGGCTGCTCATTCCTTGGCGTATTCCCCACTGCGCAAATCGTTTTTGTACATTGCGGGTTGATATTCGCCGCCCACTCTTTGAGACAAAAACAGCGTTATCCTCCGGCCCGAATAGTTTCCGCATCTCCAACCAACGATTAAGCCATTCAACCGCGGTCTGTCCCAAAGGTACCTTCCGCTCTTTACTGCCTTTACCTGAAACCCATACTTCTCCACTTTCAAGATCCAAGTGCTGGCAATCAAGGCCCACCAACTCTGACAACCGTAATCCAGCACCATACATCACTTCTAACATCGTCCGGTCACGCACTGATAATGGATCATTAAAATTGATATTCAGCAGTTGGTTCACTTCATCCACATCAATATTTTTCGGCAAATGACGCTTGGTTCCCGGCGTACTGACGGTTTTACTCGGATTAACGGAAATTTCGCCTTGAATCACCTGCCAATCAAGGAAACTGCGCAAGGAAGATAAACGCAACGCCAAGCTAGCGGACTGCAAACCAGCCCGACGACTACGTGTTACCAACATTCTCACTTTCGCGGGATCAAGATCTTTCCATTGGCTGACACCCATTTCTAAAACCATCTCAGCCAATGTGGCAAGCTGGCGACGATAATTGGTGATAGTCACTGGACTTAACCGACGCTCTACCCTGAGGTAGCGCAAAAATGCCTCAATCGGCTCCAGTAACCGGTCAATTTCCTGCATCATATTCGTTTAATCCAACGAGACAGTATATCCGGCAATAAATTAGCCAGATGCTCAAGCATGTCAGTTCCCATACCTTCTTGATAATGTTGATGGTTCCGACTGTTAAATATCACCATACCCAGTTCGCCCCTCGTTCCCAGTAGAGAAACGGCAACCGAACCTACATGCCGAACTTGCGGCAATAACAATAAAATTTCCGGCCCATTTAGCATACCGAGATAGTGGTTTTTATTACCAAAACGCTGAATACGGATTGGTTCAAAAGCATTGCGGGAAAGCGCTAAATTAGGTGCATCAAGTGGTGCGCCAATATGCCATTTATCATTGAAAAGACGGATGCTAGCACTATTTAGCCCCATATTCTTAGCCCATGAACTTAATCGACTAAGCATATCCTGCAAACTCTCTGCCGCAACCAAATCAATCAGTAATTTAAGCAACTGCTCAAACAGTTGTTCATTCACTCTAGCCTGTTCCATGAGCAGAGTGATATCTTCTTCCAGATAAGCAATCCGCGTTCTCTGGCGGTTCATATACCATTCAACCAAAGAAACCGTTTCTCTTACCGGGTGAGGAACCCGCATCTGTTCAACGACACATGCATTACGGATAAAGAAATTGGGGTTTTCCAATAAATAATCCACAACCGTCTGATCATCAAGTATGTCATTGATGTTTAACTGCTCTTCTTTTTTCTCCATCTTCGATGCTCCGCAGCTCAAAACAAAATCGATTACAGATGAATTGCGCCATCATAAACATGCGTCGCCGGCCCCGTCATATAGAGCGGTTTTCCCGGCCCATCCCAACAGATCAACAGTGAACCTCCCGGCAAATCTACCCGAACATGATTGTCGAGTAGTTGCTGCTGAATGCCTACTGCTACCGCTGCACAAGCACCACTGCCACAAGCTTGGGTTTCCCCAACGCCACGTTCGTAAACCCGTAAGCGGATATGATCACGGTTTAAAATCTGCATGAAACCAATGTTCGCCCGTTCAGGAAATCTTTCGTGGCTTTCCAAAGCTGGCCCCAAAATTTCTACTTCGGCTGTTTCTACATCTGGCACTTGAATCACACAATGAGGATTCCCCATAGAGACAACACCACAAAGCACGGTTCTCTCTACTACCCGTAAAATATAGGTTTTTTCTGCCCTTAACGCACGAAATGGCACATGATTCGGCTCAAATTCAGGTTCCCCCATATTAACGCAAACCTGATCATCATTGGTGATGCTCAACATCATCCGTCCCGATTGCGTGCTGACTTTAATATCACGCTTATTAATTAATCCTTTAAGACGAACAAAACGGGCAAAACAACGCGCTCCATTACCACACTGTGCAACTTCACTACCGTCAGCATTAAAAATTCGATAGTGAAAATCCATATCTGGATCATAAGGCGCTTCAACAACTAACAACTGATCGAAGCCCACACCAGTATGCCTATCTGCTAAACGGCAGATCAGCTCTGGTGAGAAATAAACATTTTGGGTCACAGCATCAACGACCATAAAGTCATTACCCAGGCCATGCATTTTGGAGAACTGCATATCATGCTCCACGTAAGCCATAGTCACTGACTATCGGCTTATCTCGCTTATTTCTGAGAGGTGCTATCCACTTTTTGCCCTTGCTGCTCAGTATTCGCGGGAATCTGAGATGCCGTTGTCGCCTTCTCGGTCGATGGTTGTTCTGGAGGAAAATAGAGAGGACCTTTTAGTCCACAGCCGGAAAGTATAAATAAAGTTATGATAGCCAGAAATCCGCGTAATTTTTTCTTCATTGCATTAATGCCTGTAATTCATACGTCAATATTCTCTATAATCGCAGTTAGACCTCGAAAAGCAAATAGGAAATGAAGATGAACGACAGTGAATTTCACCAGTTAGCTGACCAACTGATGGTTTATATCGAAGGGCAGTTGGATAATTATGATGGCAATGCCGATATCGACTGTGAAACCAATGGCGGTGTCATGACTCTGAGCTTTGATAATGACAGCAAAATTATTATCAATCGCCAGGAGCCTTTCCATCAAATCTGGCTGGCAACCAAAAGCGGGGGTTACCATTTTGACTATAAAGAAGGTCAGTGGATTTGCGACCGTAGCGGTGACAACTTTTTAACCATGCTAGCACACGCCATCACTGAGCAAAGTGGCGAACAGTTCAGTTTTCCATAATTGAACCTACCCCGCACCGCGGGGTAAATCAGTAATGTGACACAGAACGATAAAGTTCTGACCGTTCTTCTCCACTTTCCCCATCATGAGTCACACACAAATGTGAAAAAGATGTTCCACTAAATGGAATAACCTGAGTTTGTCCTTCCATTTGGACTATCTGATAAAACTGCGGCAAGTTAAAGTTGATAAAACTTGAGCCGTAAGTAAACCGATCATGAGATGAAGAATAAAACCGACTGACGTCACGTACCAACTCTTCCTTACTTCCCTCACAATGAGAATAGATTTCTACCCGGTTAGTTTCATCCAGAATATAAATATTAAAACTTTTATTATCTTGCATATTTTCAAAGAAAAACTGAATAATACCCTCACTGGCAAAACCATCAACCACTGCGGGCAAATGTGTCTCTTTAGTATTAATTTTCACCGGCAATCCATGCAATTTGTTATTAGAAATTGCCCCATAGAATTCCACGGCATTTTCCAATTTCTGCACCGATACATTAAGACGTTCAAAGAACAGTCCCCAAGTCTGACCAGCAATGCGTAATGCTTTAAAACGACCTGGGTCCTGACGATTGCTGGATAAACGTAATTCAATACATTCAGATACCAGTTGCTGGATTCGAGTTCGAATAAGCCCTCGTAAATGTTCGCTGTAACAGAATACTTCAACCGCTGCCGGCAGTGCAGCATCCTGATGCATCTTGCCCAATATGGTCTTCAACGCTTCCAGCACAGATTGTTCACCACTAAAGTGTAAGGTTCGCACTTCATTCCATGAATTGCGGTAAAGTAAGTCAATACTTTCCACCAAACACTGTTGCGATTCACCAAAACTGAATACATCAAGTTTACGAAAATCAAAATGTACAACCTGATTCGAAAACTCAGCCGTCGGATCTTTCTCCAGATTGACAATAATTGCCAAATGGCGAATTTCACACGGACTATAGAGTGCTTTCGGTGTCGGCGCTGGCAGACGAATCGGGAAATGAGCAGAAATATCATTAATCAATTCATGCAGTTTCAGCTCATCACATTGAGTTTCACCATGATGAATATGGACACACGATTTTTCTGTTAACAAGCCGTTAAAGTAGGTCCACGATACCAGTTTATTGAGATAACGATTATATTCCAGAGGTTGATGACCAATGATCGAGCCAATAGTCGGCGCCTGATTGTAAAGATACCAACCGCTGCGGTTTGCTCGTCCTTGAGGAACATAAATAAATGTTAAATTTTTCTCTGATAAGTCTGGCGAAATTTGCGGATTAACCAGCGTTACTTTTCCGGGCAATGCTTCAAATGCAGCATAAAGTTTACGCGTCAGCACACCAATATCCTGTGGACTGGCACTGACACTCAGATTATTACGGCGGGCAAAACGGATAAGATTACGATAGCTCTGCATCATGGTATCAAGCAGTTCATTATGCGCATCACGAACCTGTTCAATTTTCCATGCGTTGCGGTTATCCAAAATGTTCAACCGCTCTGGCTCCCACTTCCACTCATAAACCAGTTGAGTCAATACCTGACGTCGCCAGCCAATGCAACCTTTATCATCTTGATTAAGAGAGAGCTTTTCACAAACTTTTAAATAAAAACATCGACGTATTAGATCTAACCGGGTTGTATCATTAATCTCCGTCAGATAACGGGTAACACGCTCAAGCATCATACTGTATGCATCAAGGCCAAAGCAGACTATTTCACCAGCATGCAGGCGCTGTTTCATCTCCATTGCCAGTAACTTACCATTGGGATATTCCCAAGAATAGGCTTCCAGTAATAAGCTTTTCAATACCGCTTTATAAGGGGAATCGATACTTTTGTAGAGTTGCCATAAGCTAGCGCCAAAGTACTCTTCAGCGGAGAGTTCACCCAATCCGCCAAGATCAAGCCACTCATTTGGCGTCAGAACACCTTGCGCATAAAGGGATAAAACATATTCATCATAATGGCGCTCTTCTTCTACGGGCACCATTTCCCATAACAAACGCTTACCCGCCATACGTACAGCGGTACGGTAAAATTCATCAAGTAATAGAATATGCTGAGTAGAACCGCAGTCCTCACCACCGAGACTACCACTCGCATTATGGCGAAAGCGGTTTTCGTCAATAAGAAAAAAATTGACTTCAATACCTAGCGCCGCCGCCCACTGTTCAATAAGCGTACACTTACGTTGCAGCAAAAGGCGCTCATCATTATCAAGCCATGACTGATGACATACCCAGATATCTAAATCAGAGCAACCGCTCTGCCCGATTGATGAGGTACTGCCCATTGAGTAAATACCGGTAATCGGCAGTTCACCATTGGCAGGCTGTTCTATAAAGTGATCTAATTTATTTTCTAAATCATTAAGATAAGATTTTTGTGCTTCATCATGCACGAAAAAACATACGCCATAGGGAACATTACCGTTAATGTAACCTGGCATCATTGGATGCTGATAATGCAGTAATACTGGCAGTAAACTGTATACCTGCTTAAATTCCGCACTCATGGCGGTAGAGGCGCGTTCTAACCTGAGTTGGTTTATCGCATCCAGTCTCTGCTTCAGTGTTTCGATATAAAGGTACAAGACGTCTCGCCCGATTGAGTTCCAGTGCCCAGATAAATCCCCCGTTTCCGGCTGTTATAGCTTGATGGAATTATTTAGAATGATTTTTACCAATTTATTACCGGAAACGTGATCAATTTAACACCTTGTCGATAAACCGTAAAGTCAGTAAAGCAATTGAATTACGATGTCTTGTTGTACGAAAAATCAAATAATACATTGTTATATATGGAAATAATCAAAAAAACCATACCGTTTATACTTTCTTATACGAAAGAAATTTTCTCCGTCCATTTTTTCAACCTAATACGCATAATACCTTGCTATCATCAATCCGATGAAAATGACTCCGTTGGCTATATTTTAATTAATGATTCTTTTCATTCAGAATTCCTTAATTACAGAAATAATTTACTAGAAAAGTTAATTCATAATTAAATCAATCTATTTTCATTGCCATAAAAATAATTTAAAAAATTAAAATTTATTTTACACTTTAACATAACCGGCATATCTTCTTCTTAACCCCCTAGCTGGAAAAAAAAGTGCTGAAATGTTAAAACGAGTGCTATGTTTTTCATTTATATGACGGCCGAAAAGCCTGAGAAATACAAACATCTATGTCAACTAAAACCATCCGTATCGCGACCCGACAAAGCCCTCTAGCCATGTGGCAGGCGCTGTATGTTCAGCAAAAACTACAACAATATCACCCAGATCTGGAGGTTCAACTGGTTCCGATGGTAACCAAGGGCGATGTCATTCTGGACGCGCCTCTGGCAAAAATCGGAGGAAAAGGACTGTTTGTCAAAGAGTTAGAATTAGCTCTGCTTGAAGGCCGAGCCGATATCGCTGTCCATTCAATGAAAGATGTCCCAGTTTCTTTTCCAGAAGGGCTTGGTCTGGTCACTATTTGTGAACGTGATGATCCTCGTGATGCTTTCGTCTCTGTCAAATATCACTCTCTTGATGAATTGCCAACAGGCAGCATTGTTGGCACATCAAGTTTACGCCGTCAGTGTCAAATCCGTGAATTACGTCCTGACCTGATTATCCGTGACCTTCGGGGCAATGTTGGAACCCGCCTGAACAAGTTGGATAATGGTCACTATGATGCCATCATCCTCGCCGTCGCAGGATTGAATAGGTTAAAACTGCATGAGCGTATCCGTACGCCATTGGCGGCAGAACAATCATTACCTGCTGTTGGTCAAGGCGCGGTAGGAATTGAATGCCGCCTTGGCGACCAACAAACACAAACTCTGTTAGCGCCATTAAACCACTATGATACAGAAATCTGTGTTCTTGCCGAACGTGCAATGAATACCCGGCTAGAAGGGGGCTGCCAAGTACCAATAGGTAGCTATGCCATTTGGCAGGATGAGAAAATTTGGTTACGAGCATTGGTTGGCGCACCTGATGGTAGCGTTATTATTCGCGGTGAAAGAACGGCTTTACCAGAAGATGCTTGTCAGGCAGGAGTTGAATTGGCAGAAGAATTGTTAGAACGGGGCGCACGGGAAATTCTAACCGAAGTTTATCGAGGAAATCCCTCCACATGAGCATTCTGGTGACTCGCCCTGCTCCTGCCGGAGAGGAGCTAGTCAGAAAGTTACAGGCAGCGGGAAAAACAGCTTTCAGCGCGCCTTTAATCAATATTCACCCAGGTTCAGAGCTGCCACAGCTAGCTGAGAAGCTTAGCCATCTAAATACCAGTGATATGGTATTTCTGTTGTCAAAAAATGCAGTTTACTATGCAAACTTGCAGTTAAATAAAATTAATCTGTCATGGCCCGACAAGCTGATTTATTATGCTATTGGCAGATCAACCGCTCTGGCTTTTCATCAACTAACGGGTATGAATGTTATCTGGTCATCAGAGGGTGAAACCAGCGAAATCCTGCTAAAACTACCATCACTACATCAGGTTGAAAATAAACAAGCTTTGCTGCTCAGAGGAAATGGCGGACGTGAACTTATTGCCCGGACGCTGACAGAAAGAGGCGTTACAGTTAACTATTGTGAATGTTATTTCCGCCAGCCAGTAGACTACCCGGCAGCAGAATTCAGTGCCCACTGGCAAAAGTATGGAGTACAAACTTTAGTTGTAACCAGTGGCGAAATACTGCAACTGTTATATAACTTAATACCCGAAAGTGATCGAAACAGGTGGTTATTGCATTGCCGCCTGATTGTGGTAAGCGAGCGTCTTGCACATACCGCCCGGAACTTGGGCTGGCAGGATGTTAAAGTTGCAAAAAGCGCAGATAACGACGCCTTAATTCAGGCACTAGAATAAACTGACATGGGATGCCCACTATGACGGAGCAAAAACAGTCCTCCGAGACAGTTGAACAAACAAAAACTACGGTTGAAAACTCGCAACAGCCCGAGCCCAAAACAGCACCTCAAAAGCCAGAACGTTCTGGCACGCTAAAAAACATTATTGCCATTGCAATCATGCTGGCAATTGGTGGTGGTCTTTATTATTACGGACAGCAACAAAGCCATTTATTGAGTGCAGAGAACCACGAGCTACGCCAACAACTGGAATCAATGAAACAACAGCAATCACAGGATAAACAGCATATTGAAGCGCGTTTCAAAGAACAATCACAGACTTTAAGCCATTTTGCCGCACAAAATGAGCAACTAGGTAATAGCCTACAAGAGTTACAGGCCAAAATCTCTACGTTATCCAGTTCTGATGTAAAAAGTTGGCTACTGGCACAAGCTGATTTTCTGGTCAAAATGGCAGGCCGGAAATTATGGAATGATCAAGATATAGTCACCGCCGCTGCTCTGTTGAAAAATGCAGATGCCAGTCTCGCTGAAATGCATGATCCAAGCCTGATTGAAATCCGCCGTGCAATTACACAAGACATCAGTACATTATCTGCCATTAGTCAGATTGATTTTGACGGCATTATCCTGCGAGTTAACCAGCTTTCTAACCAGGTAGATAACCTACGTCTGGCAGACAATACAACCGATGGTTCGCCAATGGACGAAGATAATGATGAATTAACCGGTACATTATCTGAATGGCGCCAGAATCTGAGCAAAAGCTGGAAGAGTTTCATGGATAATTTCATTACCATCCGTCGCCGGGATACCGCAGCAGAACCATTACTGGCGCCAAACCAGGATATCTATCTACGAGAGAATATCCGTGCCCGTCTGTTGATTGCCGCTCAAGCAATACCTCGTCATCAAGGTGAAGTTTTTAAACAGTCATTAGAAACGGTTTCAACTTGGGTTAGAGCTTACTTTGATATCAACGATCCCAATACCAAAGCATTCCTGGAAGAAATTGATTCATTAAGCCAGCAGCCTATTTCCATCACTGCGCCAGATCAACTTTCAAGCCAGCCTTTATTGGAAAAACTAATGCAAACCCGAGTTCGTAGCTTGCTTTCCCAATCTTCTGAAACTAATCAGGAGGGCTAAGCTATGCTGAAAGTTCTATTACTGTTTGTGGTACTCATTGTTGGTATTGTGCTTGGTCCAATAGTTGCCGGCCATCAGGGATATGTTCTGATTCAAACTGACAATTACAACATTGAAACCAGTGTTACCGGCCTGTTCATTATATTTGTTCTTTTACAACTGGTACTCTGCTTCCTCGGCTGGTGCTACCGCAGAGTTATACGCACAAGCTCACGTACCCGCGGCTGGTTCCTTGGACGCAAACGCAGCCGTGCCCATGCTCAAACCAAAGAAGCGCTGATCAAACTGGCAGAAGGTGATTTCAAACAAGTTGAGCAATTACTGACCCGTAACGCTGATCATGCAGAACAACCGGTAGTCAACTATTTACTAGCGGCTGAAGCAGCCCAACAACGTGGGGATGAATTCCGTACTAATCAATACTTACAACGCGCGGCAGAAGTCGCAGATAATAACCAGTTGCCTGTGGATATTACCCGTGTACGTATTCAACTCACGCAAGGTGAAATTCATGCAGCTCGTCATGGTGTAGACAAGCTATTGAATCAAGCTTCTCGCCATCCAGAAGTCCTACGCTTGGCTGAACAGGCTTATATGAAATCAGGAGCCTACCAGTCACTGATTGATATAATACCGGTAATGGAAAAAATCCATCTACACGATGAATTACAAATTCACAAATTGCGCCAGCAGGCGTATATCGGCCTGATGAATCAGTACATGGCAGAACAAGGCAGCGAAGGTTTAAAACGTTGGTGGCATGATCAAAGCCGGAAAATTCGCCATGATGTGGCTTTACAAGTTGCAATATCTGAACATTTAATTGAATGTGATGACCATGAAACTGCACAAAAGATCATTTTGGAAAGTTTAAAACGTCAATACGACGAACGTTTACTCTTATTGATCCCACGCTTAAAAAGCGAAGATCCAAAGCCGATACAAAACGAGTTGGATCATCAGTTAAAACAACATGGCTCAACTCCCCTGCTAAACAGTACGCTGGGACAAGTTGCTTTACGCCACGGAGAATGGGAAAAAGCAGTAAAAGATTTTAAAACCGCACTAGCCCAACGTCCTGATGCACATGATTATGCCTGGTTAGCAGATGCATTGGATAAACTGCGTAAACCAGAAGAAGCCGCACAGGTTCGTCGCGAGGGATTAGTACTTACTTTAAAACGTGAGAGTAATGTAGTGAAGAGTGATTTAGCTAATAACAATAGTGTCAGCTAATACCGTAGCGTCGTGATCTCTCATCCATTGTCATCTTTATTAGCCAGTCTGCATGCCCTAATTAAAAATGCCCCGCACGGGGCATTTTCTAACCATATTTTTTGGCAAAATCTTCATCGGAAGTGCAAAGATAAATAATAAATTCAATAAATGCGATAAGTACAGGGATAAATGTCCAGCAAAATAGCAGATATAAAATCCCCATACCGATTTTGCCCAGATAAAATTTATGAGCGCCAATGTAACCAAGAAAAAACGCCAAAAGTGCAGCAACAATTCGGTTTTTACTACCAGAAGAATAAGCCTTTATCATCGCGCCACAATGTGGGCATGATTGTGCAGACTCATGCAACATTCGACCACACCCAAAGCATCCAATCATTTTTGACATCAACATTCCCCTTAAGATAAGTTTAAGAATGAAAATAAGTAGCTAAATTAATTTTATATTAAAAAAACTAACCATCATATTTTCAGTTCTGCTTATATTAGATAGTAATATCTAAACAGTATATAAACCTACCAGATATATCTGTTAGGAATAAAAAAAACACCTACCTTATAAAACAAAGATAGGTGTACAAATACAATCAGGTCTACAGACGGATAGTGCCTCACTCAACGTTGAGTCCGGTCGGCGATGAAAAGAAGGTTATATCTTACTCATCTGTGACATGGACAATAGGCACCGATAATCGGCTCTGCATCATCCCTGGGTTTATGAAGCATATGCAATCATAAGAAATAGGATGAGCATCTACGTTTATAATAATGCATTTAGTGTGCCAACTTTTATTCAAATGAACGCTGCCTCGCTTCATCAGCTATTTCTCTATTTATTACAACAAGAAATCGAATCATCACAAAATCCATTTTATACATTGTCTCTTATTTGAGACAAAACATAAGGTATTTATTATTTTCATTAAAATTCAATTTGTTATAAGTCTCTTATTTGAGACAGCTAATATATCAATTGTCGTCAAAATACAAAAAATAAGAAATTTACATATAAAACAAATAGTTATTTTAAAAAAACAATCCCCTAAATTTGAATCAACAGAACACAACTTGAAGGTATATGGATAGGAAAGGAAATAAAAAGTCAGGGGGAACAAAAAGGGATAAAACGCAAAAAACCCTGCATTGCAGGGTTCTTTTAGAATTTGGTCGGCGAGAGAGGATTCGAACCTCCGACCCACTGGTCCCAAACCAGTTGCGCTACCAAGCTGCGCTACTCGCCGAAATTTTCTATTCTTTCTTTTCTCTTTTTTATGGTGCGAAAGGGGGGACTTGAACCCCCACGTCCGTAAGGACACTAACACCTGAAGCTAGCGCGTCTACCAATTCCGCCACCCTCGCGTGTCATAAAAAAGATGGGGTGGCTAATGGGACTCGAACCCACGACAACTGGAATCACAATCCAGGGCTCTACCAACTGAGCTATAGCCACCATAACAGCTATTTACTGCTAAACACTTAACTACCAACAGCGTAATACATCACCGCAGCTCTTGCACGCAAATAATGGCGCGCCCGACAGGATTCGAACCTGAGACCTCTGCCTCCGGAGGGCAGCGCTCTATCCAGCTGAGCTACGGGCGCTTAACGCCGTTGCGGATGGGGATAGTACGGATTTAATGATCTACTGTCCAGTGCTTTTTTAAAGAAATGATGCGTTTGATTACACCTTGTTCATTTCGTAGATAAAGCCAGCCCTTAATTTCCCTACTCATTACCACCCTGATAGTAAATTAGTCGATCAAGCTTTGAGTTTTTTACCGTTCAAAAGCTTCACCAACCAATAAATCAGCGACACTATCAACAAAAATCCCCCACCTACCAGCAATGAGAAACGAGTATCTGGGTTAATTGCCATACCTATCAACACACAACATAAAAATGCCAATGTCAGATAATTTACATAGGGGAACAGGATAGATTTAAAACCATGTTGTTTCAGTGCTTGTTGATGATACTGACGAAAACGCAATTGGCTCACCAGAATAACAAACCACGGTACCATTCCTGGCAATACACTGGCACTGTAAACATAAACAAAAACCGCCTGCGGATTTGGGATCAAGTAATTCAAGCTAGAGCCCACCGTCAGGCACAGGATTGTAATAGCAATACAAATTACCGGTACCCCATTCTTTGACAATTTAGTCAGGGATGAAGGTAACTGATTGTTTTTCGCCAACGCATAAAGCATCCGCCCACCACTGTACATACCGCTGTTACAGCCGGAAAGTGCAGCCGTCAATACAACAAAATTAATCACGGCTGCCGCTGAGGTGATCCCCACTTTGGTAAATGTCATGACAAACGGGCTGCCCTGTGAACCCACTTCTGTCCACGGAAATAATGTAACTACAATAAAGATCGCGCCCACGTAGAAAATCAGGATACGCCAGAGAATATTGTTAATCGCTTTTTTCAATGTCACTTGAGGGTTCTTCGCTTCCCCCGCAGTAATACCAACCAATTCCACCCCTTGATAAGATGCAACCACAATACAGAGCGCAAACAAGAATCCTTGCCAATTACCCGCAAAGAAGCCGCCATGAGCAGTTAGATTACCCAACCCAATAGGCTGCCATTGATTACCAATACCGAAAAATATCAATCCGAGTCCAATCAAGATCATGACGATAATTGTGGTTACCTTAATCATGGCAAACCAAAATTCCAGCTCACCATAAAGACGTACCGCCGCAAGGTTCGCCACCGCAACCAATGCCACCGCAATCAATGCTGATACCCATTGAGGAAGTTCAGGGAACCAAAACTCAGCATAAACGCCGATAGCTGTTATTTCTGATATTCCTACCGCCACCCACATAAACCAATAACCCCAAGCGGTGAGGCATCCCCAATATGGGCTGAGATATTTATGACCAAAAGAGGCAAAAGAACCCGTGACAGGTTCAAGAAATAGCATTTCCCCCATCGATCGCATGATGAAGAAAACAAAAATTCCGGCAATAATGTAAGCTAGCAAAACGGAAGGGCCAGCCCATTTCAGTGTGCTGGCCGAACCCATAAACAGGCCGACACCAATTGTGCCGCCTAATGCTATCAGCTCTATATGACGGGCTTCTAACCCCCGTTGCAAGCTATGTTGTTGATCTGCCATAAATTCCCTGTCCATTGTTATATTGTTGTAATGTGTAATACTAAAAACATACAAGACTGATGTTGATCAGCCATAAAAAGGTCAGGGATCAAAACATGTTTTTCCACTGAGTGGAATAAAAAATTATCCAATAATTAACTATAAATAGTGAAAATCCGGCAGGATCAAACTGTTAGGTAAATATTGTGGAATAAATTCATTGTATCGACTGACAAAAGTATCGCCTGTCGAAAATTCACACGACAGGCAAGATGCGGGTTTACAGACGGCCGCCGTAATAATATCCAAGAAATTTCAATAAGTTGAACTGGCGACGAATACGACTTGGTTGTGATAACAGGCGATAAAGCCATTCAAGCCCCAAATTCTGCCATGCTTTTGGCGCACGTTTTACATGGCCGGTAAATACGTCATAAGTACCGCCAACCCCCATATACAACGCATCCGAATGAATTTTTCGACAGTCACGCATAAAAACTTCTTGTTTCGGCGATCCCATTGCAACTGTCACAATCGCCGCACCACTAGCATGAATCCGTTCAAAAACAGCATTACGTTCTTCTGGTGTGAAATAACCGTTCTGATTGCCAACAATATTGACGCTCCACTGAGTCCGTAATTTGTTTTCCGTCTGTTGTAATATCTCTGGCTTACCGCCAACCAGAAAAACCGGTGTGCCTTCTTTGCCAGCACGCTCCATGATGGCTTCCCATAAATCAGCGCCCGCTACACGAGAAACTTCAGCGTCAGGGTATTTACGGCGAATAGCACGTACAATGCTGATGCCATCAGCATACAGATATTCTGCATCACTCAGCAGTGTACTTAAATCTTGGTTTTCCTCTGCCGTCAGAACTTTTTCCGCATTAATCGCAACCAGAGTACCTGTTTTTACCTGTCCACGTTGAAAAATATGGTCAAGAAAATGCGCCATATCGCGGAAGCCCCAAATATTCAGACCACGAATACTGTATTTAGGAATATTGTTTAGCTCCATTTTCTTTCCTTACATTGCAGCGAACGTTTTTGTGATACAACCAAGTTGCTAATCAGATACTTCTTAATCAGCCCTGCACTCTCAAATAACCAGTACAACAACTTAGCAATTACCAGACATAAGCCAAAAATAATACAGAAAAACACCACCCGGGAAACAAATGAATCCACCCCTTCGCGAGCTAACACAATCATGTTGAAAATCGCTCCAAAGCAAAATGCCTGCAAGATCGCGGCCTTATAACGATTAGTCTCCTGCTTCCCTAATTCATAAATCCAGTCAAACCACTTAATTATCAATCCAACTACAATCGCACCAATCGGGATAAACAGCACGCCCCCCATCACAACCAATGAGCCTATCAGAGTTGGAGAAATTGCCAGACCAGAGTGGTTATCCAGTACTTCCCAGGTAAAATAATTCGCAGAATTCAACACAGCATCAGGGCGTCCCGGCCAAAGCCAGCTTGGAATAAAGACATAGAAATCACGGATAATAGGCGCCAACCCCTGAAAATCAATTTTGTCGTAGTTATTCAGCAGTAACGCAAGATTTTCCCACGGGGAGAAAGTATCCCTTGTAAGGTAGAGAAAAGTATAAAACGCTTCTGCACCACTGACATCCAAACTATAGCGTTTGAGCGCCAACCAAAACATGCCGACAATCCCTATTGCGCCAGCCGTTGCCAACATCCACAAGGTTATCCAGCCACGCACAATGCCAATAAACAGAAACAACGCAAATGCAATGATAATATTAGCCCGTGTTCCACCAACAATGACATAAGTCAGTATCCCAAAAGCCACTGTGCTCATCAGAAAAAACAGCCAGCGTAACTGTGTCGGCTTCAAGAAATAAACCACCAACATGGCAGGAATAAAGAAGTAAAAAAATCGTTTTAATGCAACACCAGAAACCTGACTGGAAAAAATCTGACTGTACGACTGTAACTTAAACAGTAGAAAACCGTTTTGCATAAAGAACAGCCCCACTGTCACCATCGCAACTGATGCCAGTAGTAACCATGTAAAGTTAGTTTCTACCCGATTCATGGTAAATACCGGTGCTTTAGGCTGCATAGATGGCTTTCTTAGTCGTGTTTTATAACTGACGTAATAAATACCATAAAAGCAGGTCGAAGCCAGTAGAGCATGTAGTAAAGCGTCTACAGGCACCACTTCAACATCAAACTGAAAAACCAGCAAACATGTCAGTGGGAAACCAAAATAAAATGTCAGCAAATAAAGCAATGAGAAGAATATATTAAAATTAAAACGTACACGCCGGAATTCCTGATAGGTCAACGTCAGGATGAAAACCAGTGATATCAAGTAAACAACAAACAATCCGCCAAACTGCGTTAAAGTCATTGCTGCTCTCCCGCTGCTTTCGCCAGTGCTTGCCGCCAGCCATCAATAAAGTTCGGGCTAAAGAAAGCTATCGCGTTTCTATCCAAGGAGAGCATCTGCCGTTGTGCTTCCGCAATTAGTTGGCTATCTAAAGGATCGCCAGAGAAAAATACCGGCACTTGTTGTTCTGTCAAATCCTGCCAAAAAAGATTCTGACGACTAAGTACAAATGGCACACCAAATTGTATCAACAGACAAATTGTTCCAATCCCCTGCTGGCGATTAAACATAAAATATCCTAAATCACAACGGCGCAGTAATGCCAGATAATCATCAAACGCCATATTTTGCTTAATAATGTTCAAATTTTCTGGCTGGAACAGCGATAAAGCAGCCTGTTCGACCTGATTAATATAAGCCTGATTGTTTTCAGGATAACCCATTGGGATAATGATTCGCACCTTATTGCCAAACTGCTTATGAATCGTTTTCAATGCCGTAATATGGCGGTTAGATCGATCACCAGAATTCCCCAACAAAATTGTCATTTTGTCATCTTTAACTGGTACTCTTTCTGCAATTGTCAAAGCAGGTTCCATTCTAGTTGGAAAATAGAGCAATGATGTTGGTACGTCCGGATGATGTTGAGAATAAAAATAGAGATCTCCACGAACCGCAAACACATGCCCTACCCGACGCTGCGCCAGACGACGCAAGAAATAGAATAGACGGAATTTTAACTGATTAGAGTCTTCATACAGATCAGCTCCCCAGGCATGCCACCAAAACTGATTACGTTTGATTTTTCCTAACAACAGCGCCAGCCATAAACTCATATTAAATTGGCCGTGAAAAAAAAACCGACAATTTCTATCTGAACGCGCTTGAGCAATAACCGCCTGCGCCAGAGATTTTTTACTATCGAAAAACGCCATATCCAATGCCGGGCAATCATCCAATAAAGCGCGATTTTTGGTCACCACCATAAACTTCGGTTTGGCTAAAAAACCCATTTCTTGTACTAAGACGTCATTAAAAAAGCGCAATATTGTTCGATTGTGATGTGGGATATCAGATCCCAAAACGTGAATGAGGGTTGTCATGCTCGCCTACGATAAATAAGAAATGCACCACAACAAAGGGTGAAATAAATAATGTAAGTTGCCATATAGGCTTGCGCTGCACCTAACGCTCCGTTTACAGGAATAAGCCAGTGGGCAAAACCAGTAAGCAATAAAAACTGACTCACTTCTGTCAACACATAAAAACGCAACGCAGCCTTGGCAATCACCAGATAGCCAAAAACATAAGCGCCCACTTTTAGAACATCACCCATCAACTGCCAGGCAAATAAATCACGCATAGCAGTAAATTTGTCAGAAAACAGTAACCAAATGGCAAAATCACGCAGCAGCCATACAGTAAAACTTGCAACGACCACAGCAGGCAAAACAAATTTCAACGCCTTAATTATCTCATTCGATATTTCGCTCTTACCCTGCAACCGTGAAAGCGTTGGCAACAGATAAACAGTAAAAGATGCTGTGATAAATTGCAGGTAAGCATCGGAAATACTGCTTACACCTTGCCAAATACCCACATCATGCCAACTATAATGCGCTGCCAGCAGATTTCGCATCATAATGTAGGCAACCGGTAAGGTAATAGAAGTCAGCAGCGCCATAAGGGTAAATTTGCCAAGCTGACCAGCCAGTACCTTATCCCACATGGGCTTAAAACTTGAAATCGATACCGCTTTGAGACGCCAAACCATCAATCCCGCGGGAAATATGATTAACGCTGGCACTAAAGCCAAACCCGCCAAAGCACCTTCATACCCACCAAGGATAAAGCAGAGATAATAGGCCATCACACCAATCACGCTACCAAAAATAATCGCCAGCGCATTCCTCTGCGCATCTCGGTATCCTTTCAAAATAGCCAAAAAATAGTTGGCAAAAGCAATCCCCATTTGAATAAAGGCAAGTGCCTGCACAACAGGCTCATAATCTTGATGACCAAATAACCCAATACTGATATACCCGCTAAACAGCAAAAAAATTACTGCCAACAGCGTGGAAAACCCCAGGATAATGGCAGAAGATGTTCCCAGTACCGCACGCAATCTTTCCGGCTGCTGCTGATATTCAGCAACATATTTAGTCACACCATTAAAAATACCGGCACCAGCCAACACCCCAAGTACGGTGATAAGCTGACGGAAATTACCCGCCTGCCCAACCCCACTGGGACCAAAAGCAACTGCTAGTAATTTAACGATTAAAAGCCCCAAACCGATTTTTATCAGTGTGGAGCCCGCAGTCCATATTGATGCTTTAGCCAACGACATATCAGGCAAAGTATTCTCGAATGTGTTTAATGACGATCTGTTGTTCAGCGTCTGTTATGTTGTAAAACATCGGCAAGCGCACTAGACGATCACTTTCACAGGTAGTAAAACGGTCTTCTCCGTGAAAACGGCCAAATTTTTCACCACCGGGGCTGGTGTGCAGAGAAACATAATGGAATACCGCTAATACACCCGCGTCCTTCATATAGCTATTGAATGCTGAGCGTTCTCCAACATCTTTCAGCTTGATATAGAACATATGAGCATTATGCTCCAACCCTTCCGGTATGACAGGCAACGTCAGGAAGCCAGCATCAGCCAGCGGTTTTAATGCTTGATAATAGGTATTCCACAAGGCAAGGCGACGCTCATTGATTTTTTCAGCTTCTTCCAATTGCGCCCACAAATAAGCAGCCTGAAGCTCCGACATCAGATAACTCGAACCGATATCGCGCCAAGTATATTTATCAACTTGACCACGGAAAAACTGGCTACGATTAGTCCCTTTTTCGCGAACAATTTCCGCCCGGGAAATCAATGATTGATCATTAATAAGCGCTGCGCCACCTTCACCGCCAGAGGAGTAGTTTTTGGTTTCGTGGAAACTGTAGCAACCAATATGTCCGATAGTTCCCAGTGCACGCCCTTTATAAGTAGACATTACCCCCTGTGCAGCATCTTCCACGACAAACAGGTTATATTTCTCGGCCAGAGCCATAATGGTATCCATTTCACAGGCCACGCCAGCGTAATGCACTGGAACAATCACGCGGGTTTTCGCTGTAATTGCTGCTTCGATTTTGGTTTCATCAATATTCATGGTATCCGGACGGATATCCACGAATACAATGGTTGCTCCACGCAGTACAAACGCGTTAGAACTGGAAACGAAAGTGAAACTCGGCATAATAACTTCATCACCGGGTTGAATATTCAGCAAAATAGCTGCCATTTCCAGTGAAGCTGTACAGGATGGTGTCAATAGAACTTTCGGGCAATTGAAATGTTGTTCCATCCACTCTTCACAACGTTTGGTGAAACCACCATCCCCGCAAAGCTTACCGCTCTCCATTGCTTGCTTCATGTAACCTAATTCAGTGCCAACGACTGGCGGTCTGTTAAATGGAATCATTTCATCCCCTATATAACCAATACGCGGTGCTTTCAACAAACGCACCACTGCGTGTATAAAGGCGCAAAGCAGCAATGTTGCTGGTTTGTGTCGCAATTCTTAACTGATGTATTTGGTGGTGCTGACACCACTGCTGCGCCGCCAACATTAATTTTGAGCCAATCCCACAGCCAATATTTCCTGGGAATACGGCTAGCAAACCTATACGAGCCTCTCCTGCTCCTATATCCCGTAAGGTAACAAATCCTGCGGGTTGCCCATTATCTCCATTTACCAGTAAACACTGATGATCAAATGTCCCCAATACCGCTTTCTCAACCCAAGTAGCGTAGAAACGACCACTATCCTGCGGTTGATACCACGGGGTTCGGAAACGACTCAAAGGAAATACGTTGGAAGCTACCTGCTTCAACATCGGGATATCTCGCCGCTCAGCCGAAAGCAGCTTACTCTCAGAGTTGTCATTGTTAGCATTTTCTATGCCAATCATTAAGGAAAGGTCTACTTCTCCTTCCACTAGCGAAAAGCCCAATACGGATAATCCATCAATAAGATCTAATCGCTGCGTAGGTACTTTAGCTTGCACTAAAGCATACTGATCTAACTGAGATGAAGTTAGCAGACTGGCATCAGATGTGAAATCAAGGCGAGCGGTGAACAGCCCAAAATAGTGGCTATCCCACTCTAATAGTTCAATATTGGCGCGCACGGACATGTAGCAGATCCAGCAGATATTGGCCATAGCCAGTTTTTGACAAGGATTTTACTGTTTCTCTTAACTGTACATCATCCAGCCAACCATTACGCCAAGCGATCTCTTCAAGACAGGCAATCTTAAAGCCTTGACGTTTCTCAACGGTCTGCACAAAAGTGCTAGCCTCAATCAAGCTGTCATGAGTGCCAGTATCCAACCAGGCAAAACCACGCCCTAACAACTCAATATTTAGTTCGCCACATTCCAAATACATCTGGTTAATACTGGTAATCTCTAGTTCACCTCTGGCAGAAGGCTTGACCTGCTTAGCAAAATCTACTACTTGATTATCATAGAAATAGAGACCCGTTACCGCCCAGTTGGATTTTGGCTTTTCTGGTTTTTCCTCAATAGAAAGAACGCGGAACGCATCATCAAATTCCACCACCCCAAATCGCTCAGGATCCATCACTTGATAACCAAAAACAGTTGCCCCTTTTCCACGGGAAACCACATTCCTCAGTTTCGGACTGAACCCTTGTCCAAAGTAAATATTGTCTCCCAATACCAAACAGCAAGGCCCGCCGTTGATGAACTCCTCACCAATCAAAAATGCCTGAGCTAAACCATCCGGTGATGGCTGTTCTTTATAACTTAAGTGAATACCAAATCGACTACCGTCCCCCAACAACCGACGGAAAGAAGGTAAATCTTCTGGTGTAGAGATAATCAGAATATCACGTATCCCTGCTAGCATCAGTACTGACAAAGGATAGTAAATCATTGGCTTATCATAAATTGGCAGTAATTGTTTGGAAACACCCTGTGTTATCGGATGCAACCGGGTTCCTGATCCACCTGCCAGAATGATCCCTTTCATCTTTACTGCCCCCATCGTCACTCAGTTTTTACCTAATCCAAGGCGCTCACCGGCATAAGAGCCGTCTTGAACTTTACGCCACCAGTTTTCATTTTCCAAATACCACTGAACTGTTTTACGAATACCTGATTCAAATGTCTCTTGTGGTCTCCAGCCTAACTCATGCTCAACTTTAGCCGCATCAATGGCATAGCGCATATCATGGCCTGGGCGATCCGCAACATAAGTAATCAAATCTCGATAATAAGCAATTCCCGCTGGTTTCTCAGGACAAAATTCTTCCAGCAATTCACAAATCGCACAAACCACATCAATATTTTTGCGTTCATTATGACCACCAATATTGTAGGTTTTGCCCGGTTCAGCTTTTGTCACAACCAAATAGAGTGCTCTGGCATGGTCTTCCACATACAACCAATCGCGAATTTGTTTCCCTTCACCATATACCGGTAAAGATTTTCCTGCTAATGCATTTAAGATCATCAGTGGGATCAGTTTTTCCGGGAAATGGTAAGGACCATAGTTATTTGAACAATTGGTGATAATGACCGGTAAACCATAAGTCCGGTGCCACGCTCTTACCAAATGATCGCTGGATGCTTTGGACGCCGAATATGGACTACTTGGCGCATAAGGTGTTGTTTCGGTAAAGAAACCCTCTTCATCATGTAAATCACCATACACTTCATCTGTTGAAATATGGTGAAAACGGAAAACAGCCTGTTTCTCTTCACTGAGTTTCTGCCAGAAAGCACGCGCAGCTTCCAACAAAGTATAAGTCCCCACAATGTTGGTTTCGATAAATGCCGCAGGGCCATCAATAGAGCGATCTACATGGCTTTCTGCCGCCAAATGCATCACACAATCCGGCTGATATTGTTCAAAGACTCGATCCAGCG
Source organism: Photorhabdus aballayi (assembly GCF_026153155.1). Classification (NCBI taxonomy): domain Bacteria; kingdom Pseudomonadati; phylum Pseudomonadota; class Gammaproteobacteria; order Enterobacterales; family Morganellaceae; genus Photorhabdus; species Photorhabdus aballayi. The sequence goes on from NZ_JAPFCD010000028.1 coordinate 26,069, forward strand.
CTCCACGTTGACAGATATCAACCTGTTCAAACGCATAACGAGGGCTATCCGCCACCGGAGTAAGAGACGCCAGATTACCGGCATAAGTCAGGCTATCAACCACAACCACGCTGTCTTCTGTATTATCAATGATATGCCGCACAACCGCGGAACCAATAAAACCTGCACCACCTGTGATTAGAATACGTCTCAACGCCAGACTCCTTTTGTATCAACAATCCACTTCTGTTTAATTTCATGACTGTTTACAGCTTTAAACTGATGATGATCCACCAGCATCAACAGGATATCTGCTTCTTCCAGCGCCTTTTCCAAATTAACTAATCGAGTTATTTCCTTCAAGGAAGCAGGTAATTTATCAACATGAGGTTCTACAGCCAGCGTTTCACCTGCATGCCATTGCGCAATCATACCGGTGATATGTGCCGCTGGGCTCTCACGCAAATCGTCAATATTGGGTTTAAATGCCAGACCAAAACAGGCAATTTTCACTTCGCTTGCACGTTTTCCACTTTCAGCCAAACAATCCGCAACAGCCGCTTTTACTTTATCCACAACCCACAATGGTTTGTCATCATTAACCCTACGTGCTGTATGAATAAGACGTGATTGTTTCGGGTTTTGAGAAACAATGAACCACGGATCAACAGCAATACAATGACCACCCACACCAGGACCCGGCTGGAGAATATTTACGCGTGGATGACGATTTGCCAAACTGATCAGTTCCCACACATTAATACCTTGATCAGCACAAATCAGAGAAAGTTCGTTGGCGAATGCAATGTTTACATCTCGGAAACTGTTTTCTGTCAGCTTACACATTTCTGCTGTTCTTGAATTAGTGACAACACATTCACCTTCAAGGAAAATTTTATACAGCTCACTCGCTCTGGCTGAAGATTTTAATGTCATACCGCCAACAACGCGGTCATTCTTAATTAATTCAACCATAACTTGCCCTGGTAATACTCGTTCAGGGCAGTAAGCGATATCAATATCGGACTCCTCTCCAACCTGTTGTGGGAAAGTTAAATCAGGACGGGCTGCTGCTAACCATTCTGCCATCTGCTCCGTCGCACCTACTGGTGAGGTAGATTCCAGAATAACCAGATCACCTTTTTTCAACACCGGCGCCACAGATTCGGCTGCGGAACGGACGTATGTCATATCCGGCTCATGATCGCCTTTAAAAGGAGTCGGAACAGCTATCAAAAAAGCATCCGCAGGTAACGGAGCAATCACCGCTTTCAGGTAACCGCCTTCTACGGCAACTTTCACCACTTTGTCTAGATCTGGTTCTACAATATGAATTGCACCACGGTTGATGGTTTCTACTGCACAATGATTAACATCCACACCAATGACTTTCTTATTACGGGATGCAAACGCCGCCGCCGTTGGCAAACCAATATAACCAAGACCAATAACAGAAATAGTTTCAAAGCTCATAGTGTCACCTGATTTTTTTCAAAGCGTCGAGAATACGTTGACAAGCATCGCCATCCCCGTAAGGATTATGAGCGCGGCTCATTTGCTGATAGGCAGCATCGTCTGTCAACAATCGAGTCACCTCTTCCACGATAGTTTTCGTTTCTGTCCCTACCAGACGCACCGTTCCAGCATCAACCGCCTCTGGCCGTTCAGTCGTATTACGCATTACCAATACCGGTTTTCCTAAAGAAGGAGCTTCTTCTTGAATGCCGCCGGAATCGGTCAGGATCATATAGGCATGGTTCATTAGATAAACAAATGGCAAATAATCCTGGGGTTCAATGAGAATAACGTTATCAATATTATGCAAAATACGCTTTACTGGCTCACTGACATTCGGGTTTAAGTGAACCGGATAGACTACTTGCACATCTGGATGAGTACGGGCTATCTGTGCCAAAGCTTCACAAATTCGTTCAAATCCGCCGCCAAAACTTTCACGACGATGCCCCGTCACCAGAATCATTTTTTTATTAGTATCAATGAATGGGTAGCGCTTCGCTAGCTTACTCCGCATAGCCTCATCATTCATTATTCGATCACGTACCCACAGCAACGCATCAATCACTGTATTTCCGGTAACAAAAACCCGATTATCTGCAATAGATTCTTTCAATAAATTATTGTGGGAGTTTTCTGTCGGAGCAAAATGATACATTGCCAGATGCCCAGCAATCTTACGGTTTGCCTCTTCCGGCCAAGGAGAATAAAGATCTCCCGTTCTTAATCCAGCTTCAATGTGACCAACAGGGATACGTTGGTAGAACGCAGCCAAACTGGTTGCCATCGTTGTGGTAGTATCTCCATGAACCAATACAACATCAGGCTTAAATTCTGCTAAAACGGGCTTTAATCCTGCCAAAATACGACAGGTAATATCCGTTAGATCTTGCCCTGATTTCATAATATTGAGATCAAAATCGGGAGTGATCTCAAAAAGGTGTAACACCTGATCCAACATTTCCCGATGTTGGGCAGTGACACATACTTTCGCTTCGAAGGCTTCATCCCTTGCCAATGCGTGTACTAGCGGAGCCATCTTGATGGCCTCCGGCCGAGTACCAAACACAGTCAACACTTTCACAGTGACTCTCTTATAGTCAGTAACTTGCAGATTTTCCTGCAAACAATACTCTCAATGCTATTTACTCCTGCTGCTAGAGTTGCAGAAGAGATCCCTTAGAAGCCGTTATTCCTAAAATTATCTGATTATTTACGCGAACATCTAACCAATGCCACGCCGGCCCCCACTAACGCACCCACGGCACCCCACATGATCATCAAGAACATTCTGCGAGGACTGTCTCTGGCAACAGGCTCCTCTGGTGTTCTCAAATAGCGGTAAGTCTGGAATTGATCCGGTGATATCGGGGGAATATTCAATGTCGCTAACATTGCAATATTTTGGTCGTAGTCCACATCATACTTAGGCCCTATTGCTTCCAAAGTCTCAAGTTGAGCCTGTAACAACGGCACCCCTAACATAAACATTTTTGAATCAGGCAACTGATCTATCGGCGTATCCGTTTGATTGCGCCGAATACCTTGTTTTTCCGCAATTTTCAGAGATTGCTGTAATACATTCATTTCACGGTTATAGACCGCTTTAGCAACCATTTCCTGGCGTTTAACCAGTGCATTCATAGATTGGGCACGGGTAGCCCATGCGCCTTTCACTTCATCATTTAAATGAGTACTAACACGACTATTGGCAAAAGCAATGTATTGGCGCAGGAGTTGATTTGCTTGTCCAGAAGACTCCGCAGTCAGTTTAATGCTGTCATTTAGTACTTTTTTATCATCATGAGGAATAAACTGAATATTATTGACTAATTCATCTAATAAGGCCGCATCGGCTCTGGCATCGCCCTCCTGATGCTGCTTGTAATAATCAGATTTCAACCAGAATTCACGGCGAGTATCGTATGCTGCAACCTGAGTGATGAACTCCTTATAGGCTTCCTCTGGAATAGACGGTAACTGCATTTCCGGTGAAATGTTAATGTGAGTATCCAGATTGCGCAAAAACTGCTGCTGAGAGTAATAACTTCCCAATTGATTAATCGTAGGCAGATCAGTGATTGCTGTGGCACTCCATTTTTGTTGCATCAGATAAGATGTCCCTAGCGCCCCAATTGCGAAAATTATTGCCAGTACAACAATCCATATCTTTCCACGCCATAGCGCACTGCACAAAGCTCTGATATCCAGCTCATGCTCCAGAGCTTGTTCATCCTGAATAGACTTCGTTTCTGATTTTATCACTGCACAGAACCTCTGCTGATAATAGATGTTTAATGGTTAGCTGAACGGCGCATACGGCGCTTTTGCCGTTTGATAAAACGGGCTACCTTCCATACACGCTTGAGGCAATAGCCATACAAAACAAATGCAAGCAAGAACAGTGCCAACATTACCCACTCAGGCACAAATTCCAGCCATTCTCCAGTAATGCCGATAGCGGCTAATAAAGCGGCGGCAACAGTGATTAAAATAAAAGCCTGACGTGATGAGAATCCAGACCGCATAACTAGATGGTGAATATGTTGCCTATCAGGAGAAAATGGACTCATCCCTTTCCGTAACCGGCGGTACATAATAGCAACCATATCCATTAATGGAATAGCAACAACCCACAACGCAGTAACTGGATTAACCGGATGCTCATTCCCCTGAGTAGATTCAATGAGCAACCAGATAATGGTAAAACCAATCAGCGTACTGCCCGCATCTCCCATAAATACTTTGAAGCGTTGACTTAATAAACCAAGATTAAGAACAATATAAGGGAGAATGGCGGCAATAAATGCAAAACACCATAATGCTAGCGCCGTATTGCCACTTTGATACAGTAAGACCCCCAAAGCACCGAAGGAGACACAGGATAATCCACCTAATAATCCATCTATCCCATCAACCATATTGAATGCATTGATAGCAGCCCAGACAGCAAATAGTGTCACAACATAACTAAACGGTCCAAGTGTCATGTCCCAGGGGCCAAAAGCATAACCAAGACTATCTAATTTCAGGCCGGCAAAATACATCATCGCCATACCAACCAGAGCTTGGATGGTTGCCCGGACCTTAACGCTGATATCAAAACGATCATCCAATGCGCCGATAAATACCAACACACCAGCACAAACCAAATATAACCACTTGTGAGGAATAAATTCTTTTGTGATAACAAAAGCAAAACAGATTCCAACAAATATTGAGATTCCTCCAACCAGAGGCACTAACCCCTGATGACACTTACGATAATTGGGCTTATCAACAAGGCCAACCTTCTTTGCTATTTTGCGTGCCATAAACAAAAACGCAAAAGAAAAGAGAAAAACATAAAAAATTTCAATATTCATGCTAAGAATATTCACGATGATAACTCTCTGTAAAAAGTAAACACACCCTGGTCATTTATCAACCGAAAACATATGATTTTCTAGCCAGAATCTACCCTCACGAGCATCCTAACTTGCGAAAACACTGCTTATTATGAAAAAATTAATGGCCTTTATACTCTTACATCATTCTTTTTAATGCTTATTTCAAATATATGGCAACATATACAGCATGCAAAATACATGCCATATATATGCTATAACAGTACAGTGAATACAAAAAACGCCACGAAACTGTGGCGCTGATTAAAATGATCATGAACTGAGTTAAAACTATGAACGTTTCATCATGTCAAAGAAATCGTCGTTCGTTTTGCTCATAGCCAGTTTGTTGATAAGGAATTCCATCGCATCAATTTCTCCCATCGGGTGAATAATTTTGCGCAGAATCCACATTTTCTGTAGCTCTTCAGAGGTGGTGAGTAACTCTTCTTTTCGTGTACCAGAACGGTTGTAATCGATAGCTGGGAAGACACGTTTTTCAGCAATTTTACGGGAGAGATGCAGCTCCATGTTACCAGTGCCTTTAAATTCCTCGTAAATCACTTCATCCATCTTGGAACCCGTATCCACCAACGCAGTCGCAATAATGGTCAGGCTTCCGCCCTCTTCCACATTACGCGCAGCGCCGAAGAAACGTTTCGGACGATGTAACGCGTTAGCATCCACACCACCAGTCAATACCTTACCGGATGCAGGAACAACCGTGTTATAAGCACGTGCTAAGCGAGTAATGGAGTCAAGCAGAATAATCACGTCTTTTTTGTGTTCAACCAGACGTTTTGCTTTCTCAATAACCATCTCTGCCACTTGAACGTGACGAGAAGCTGGCTCATCAAAAGTAGAAGCAATAACCTCACCTTTTACCAGACGTTGCATTTCAGTGACTTCCTCTGGACGTTCATCAATCAGAAGTACCATCAATACACAATCTGGATGATTGTGAGCAATGTTAGCAGCAATATTTTGCAGCAACATCGTCTTACCCGCTTTTGGCGGCGCGACGATCAGACCACGTTGTCCACGGCCAATCGGTGCAGCCAGATCCAGAACACGGGCAGTCAGATCCTCGGTGGAACCATTACCACGCTCCATACGCAAACGACTATTAGCGTGCAGAGGTGTTAAGTTTTCAAAAAGAATTTTACTGCGAGCATTTTCTGGTTTGTCAAAATTAACTTCGTTAACCTTTAACAGGGCAAAATAGCGCTCACCTTCTTTAGGTGGACGAATTTTACCTGAAATTGTGTCACCGGTGCGGAGGTTAAAACGACGGATTTGGCTAGGAGAAACGTAGATATCATCGGGGCCGGCAAGGTAGGAACTGTCTGCTGAACGGAGGAATCCAAATCCATCCTGCAATATCTCCAACACGCCATCACCGAAGATATCTTCTCCGCTTTTCGCATGCTGCTTAAGGATAGAGAAGATAATGTCTTGTTTACGCATACGGGCTAGATTTTCCAGCCCCATATTTTCGCCGAGTGTAATCAGTTCAGATACCGGCGTATTCTTTAATTCGGTAAGATTCATAATGGTGGGTTCTTAAACTCGGGGTATATCTCGAACTATGAACGTGAATAGTATGGCAGCGTCATCGATCGGTGCCTGTTTATTTTGTACAAAAAACAAATCAGACCTTTAATACATTATTCATATAAAAAGGTAATAATTTGAAGTACTAAGATTGAGCTCAAATAAGACTGACAGGCTGTCAAAAACGCTGTTGAGATAATGCTGAAACATTACTGATTTCTATAAAAACTATCTCAACGTAACGAGCTATACGCCAGATTATTCCCGTATAACCCATTGGATATTTTAGACTATCCAGAGATAACAGACTTATCAGACACTACAGATTATTCAGTATGCAACATACTTCTAACATGATGTATGTGATACAAGCAGTGGCGCTAACTTATCACGCTTCTTTACGGACGTCTAGCGGTCAATGAAATAAATAATAATATACGCTAAACGCCCGGTATTAATGTGAGCTCACTTCAATCAGAGATTAGCATCCAAAAATTCTTTCAATTGAGTTTTTGACAATGCTCCCACTTTGGTAGCAGCAACCTGACCATCTTTAAACAACAACAGAGTAGGAATACCACGGATACCATACTTAGGAGCCGTTACCGGGTTTTCATCAATGTTCAGTTTAGCAATAGTCAGTTTGCCTGAATATTCTGGGGCAATTTCATCTAAAATAGGTGCAATCATTTTACATGGTCCACACCAGGCAGCCCAAAAATCGACAAGAACCGGGCCTGCTGCGTTAAGAACGTCAGTATCAAAGCTAGCATCACTCAAATGAATAATTTTTTCGCTCATTTTTTACTCCAAAGAATAATTTTTTACCATGCTAGTGTAACATTACTGATATAAGGTTGCCTTTATTTCAGCGGATACACTTTCGTAAGACAATGGTTAACTGATATTCTACCACACTATGAGTAAAACACACTTGACAGAAAAGAAGTTTTCCGACTTCGCCTTGCACCCCAAGGTTATAGAAGCTCTTGATAATAAGGGTTTTTCTAATTGTACACCGATACAAGCACTGACATTGCCTTTCACTGTCGAAGGTCGTGATGTCGCGGGGCAAGCGCAAACCGGTACGGGGAAGACGCTGGCATTTTTAGCGTCTGCTTTTCATTATTTACTGACTCATCCCGCAGCGGAGGAGCGTCAAACCAATCAGCCAAGAGCGCTGATTATGGCTCCTACCCGTGAACTTGCTGTACAGATTTACTCGGATGCAGAGGCTCTGGCGCAGGCAACAGGTTTAAAGATGGGTCTTGCCTACGGCGGCGATGGTTACGACAAGCAGCTAAAAGTACTGGAATCTGGTGTTGACATTGTTATCGGCACTACCGGACGTCTGATCGACTACACCAAACAGGGGCACATTAATCTAAATGTGGTCCAAGTTGTGGTTCTTGATGAAGCTGATCGCATGTACGATCTCGGTTTTATCAAAGATATCCGCTGGCTATTCCGCCGGATGCCACCAGCAAACGAACGTATGAACCTGCTGTTTTCTGCCACACTCTCTTACCGAGTCCGAGAATTGGCATTTGAACAAATGAATCATGCCGAGTATGTCGAGGTAGAACCGTTACAGAAAACGGGACACCGTATCCGCGAAGAGCTGTTTTATCCTTCTAATGAAGAAAAGATGCGCCTGCTTCAAACATTATTGGAAGAAGAATGGCCTGATCGCTGCATCATTTTCGCCAATACAAAACATCGTTGTGAAGATATCTGGGCGCATCTGGCTGCTGACGGACATCGAGTTGGGTTACTAACCGGTGATGTAGCACAAAAAAAACGGTTACGCATTCTGGAAGAATTCAGCAACGGCAATATTGATATTCTGGTTGCAACTGATGTCGCAGCCCGTGGATTGCACATTCCTTCAGTCACTCATGTTTTTAATTATGACTTACCCGATGACTGCGAGGATTATGTCCACCGCATAGGCCGTACAGGTCGTGCAGGTGAAAGCGGCCACTCGATCAGCCTGGCCTGTGAAGAATATGTTTTAAACCTGCCAGCGATTGAAAATTATATTCAGCACACTATCCCGGTCAGCAAATATAACAGTCAAGCCTTGCTGAAAGATTTACCGGCTCCTAAACGCCGCCACCGTTCGCGTTCAGGAAACCATCAGCGCCGTAACAATTTGTCGCATCGTAATAATACACCACGTAATAACCGTAAACGTTCAGGCTGAATAATGATGCTGAGTTCTTCTTCGCTCTATGCGGCTATCGACCTGGGTTCAAACAGTTTTCATATGCTGGTTGTGCGCGAAATATCCGGCAGTATGCAGATACTGGCACGAATCAAACGTAAAGTCAGACTGGCCGCCGGATTAGATAAAAACAACCGCTTATCTCAACAGGCAATGGAGAGAGGCTGGCAATGTCTCAGGATTTTTTCTGAACGCTTACAGGATATACCACCATCACAAATCCGCGTTGTTGCTACGGCAACTTTACGTATCGCTGAAAATTCAGACGAATTTGTGAAAAAAGCATCAGAAATCCTTGATTGTCCGGTTAAGGTAATCAGTGGCGAAGATGAAGCTCGGCTTATTTATCAAGGTGTTGCCCATACAACCGGCGGCCCTGAAAAACGTTTGGTTGTCGATATTGGCGGTGCAAGTACAGAGCTGGTTACGGGGAATGGAGCAAAAGCCACTCAGTTATCCAGCCTAAGTATGGGCTGTGTTACCTGGCTTGAAGGCTACTTTAATGACCGTAGTCTGACGGAAGAAAATTTCGCCAAAGCCGAAACTGCCGCACATGAAACGTTGAAACCCATTGCTCCAAAGCTGATCGAACAAGGCTGGCAGATTTGTGTAGGCGCTTCCGGCACCGTTCAAGCTCTGCAAGAAATCATGATTGCTCAGGGTATGGATGAGCTGATCACTTTACCAAAACTTCAAGAACTCAAACATAAAGCGATTGAGTGCGGTAAGCTGGAAGAATTGGAAATAGAAGGATTAACGCTGGAACGGGCTTTAGTTTTCCCAAGTGGTCTGGCTATCCTGATAGCGATTTTCCAGGCATTAAATATTGAAAGTATGATCCTTGCGGGCGGCGCCTTACGGGAAGGTCTTGTTTACGGCATGCTGGATTTACCAATAGAGCCAGATATTCGTACTAGAACACTACGTAATATACAGCGCCGTTTTCAGTTAGACGTTGAACAATCTCAACGGGTTAAACAATTGGCTGAACACTTCCTACCACAAATTGCTAAACCTTGGGAACTTGATAGCCGATGTTATGAATTATTACAAAGTGCCTGTCTGATACATGAAATTGGCCTGAGCATTGATTTCCACCAAGCTCCATCACATGCAGCCTATCTTATCAATTATCTCGCTCTCCCCGGCTATACTCCCGCACAGAAAAAACTCTTAGCCACATTACTAAAGAACCAAAGTGGCCCCATTGATTTGTTTTCCTTTAATCAACAAAACGCCTTACCTCTGATACAAGCTCAACGTTTATGTCGTCTGTTGCGGTTAGCTATCATCTTCGCCAATCGCCGCCGGGATGACACACTCCCTGCTCTACATTTAAAAGTGAGTGGTGAAACGTTAACAATAACGTTACCTCATGGCTGGCTAATGCAGCATCCTCTACGGGCAGAATCTTTACAGCAGGAAATTCAGTGGCAAAACCATGCTCAATGGCCGCTTATTTTAGGCGAGCAGAATACTTAAATCTGAATTAAACCATTTTCCCTGTATCACTGTGATACAGGGAGTTTTCGATATAATTTACGACTTATTTTTTTGTCCAAGCCCTAAACGCGATCTGATATCCGCGATACGCGATTGCCCTTTTTGCATTCTTTCTTCAGCAGTCACGATTTTTTTATCTTGCGGCCAATGTAAGTCATCCTGCGGCAACTCATACAAAAAACGACTGGGTTCTGGACGGATTAACTCGCCATATTGACGACGCTCTTTACATAAAGTAAAGAATAACTCCCGTTGAGCGCGGGTAATTCCCACATAAGCCAATCGGCGCTCTTCATCAATATTTTCTTCATCAATACTGCTCTGATGAGGCAATAGCCCTTCTTCCATGCCGACCAGAAATACATAGGGAAACTCCAACCCTTTAGAAGCATGTAGAGTCATCAATTGCACCTGATCAAACTCCTCACCATCCTCGTCTCGCTCCAGCATATCCCGTAATGTGAAACGCGCGACCACCTGAGATAAAGTCATTGCTTCGTTCAGTTCATCACCTTCCAGCATTTCACTCATCCAAGTGAATAACTGATTAATATTTTTCATCCGCATCTCAGCCGCTTTTGGACTCGGAGATGTTTCATACAACCAACTTTCATAATCCATACCATGTAGTAGATCACGCACAGCTAGCAAAGGATCTCGTTCAACCTGACGAGTTATTTCATCCATCCAATGAGTAAAACGCTGTAGCGCCGTCAAACCGCGGCCGGTTAGACTTTGTTCCAAACCAAGATCAAAACTAGCCTGATAGAGACTTTTATTGCGTTGATTCGCCCATTCACCCAGTTTTTGAATAGTAGCCGCCCCAATTTCACGCCTTGGTGTATTGACAATTCTTAGGAATGCGCTGTCATCTTCAGGATTAGTCAGCACCCGTAGATAAGCTAGCAAATCCTTAATTTCAGGGCGGGCAAAGAAAGAAGTGCCACCAGAAATCCGGTAAGGAATGCGGTTTTGCATCAGCATCTTTTCAAACACCCGGGATTGATGATTTCCCCGGTAGAGAATGGCGTAATCTTTATATTGAGTCTTATTGATAAAGTGATGTGCCATCAGCTCCCCAATAACCCTTTCCGCCTCATGCTCTTCATTATTAGCGGTAATCACTTGCAACGGAGCGCCATACCCCAGTTCAGAAAAAAGCCGCTTTTCAAACACGTGAGGGTTATTGGCGATTAAAATATTAGCCGCTTTCAGAATACAGCCAGAAGAACGATAGTTCTGTTCCAATTTGATCACATTAAGCTTCGGGAAGTCTTCTTGCAGTAACACCAAATTTTGAGGCCTTGCGCCGCGCCATGAATAGATCGACTGGTCATCATCACCCACCACCGTAAAACGAGTCCTTTGTCCCACCAACAACTTAACCAGTTGATATTGACTGGTATTGGTGTCCTGATATTCATCTACCAACAGATAACGGATACGGTTTTGCCAACGTTCCCTGACTTCTTCATCACGCTGCATCAGCAAAGTCGGTTTAGTAATCAGATCGTCAAAATCCAATACATTACAGCTCGCCAGATGTAAATCATAACGGCGATAACATTCAGCAAACTGATGCTCCTGAGCAGAACGGGCCAATGCCAGAGCTTGCTGTGGAGAAAGTAGATCATTTTTCCAGTTTGAAATGGCAGAGATTAATTTTTGTAATAGATCTTTATCTTCCTCCAGTAAATCGGCTGTTAAATCTTTCAACAGAGCCATCTGGTCCTGCTCATCAAACAACGAGAAATTACTTTTCATTCCTAAAGCTTTGTACTCGCGCTTAATAATTTCCAATCCCAACGTGTGGAAAGTAGAAATCATCAGTCCCTTAGCCTCTTTGCGCCCTAGAGTTTGTGCTACACGCTCTTTCATTTCCCGCGCAGCTTTATTAGTAAACGTCACAGCGGCGATATGACGAGGCTGATAGCCACAAGTACGGATAAGATGAGCAATTTTATTGGTGATCACTCTAGTTTTACCAGAACCTGCCCCCGCCAAGACCAGACAAGGACCGGTAACAAATTCAACTGCTTGCTGTTGGCTAGGATTTAATCGCATGATGTTTAATAAGTTATATCAGGACAGTATCTCAGGGGATAGAATTGTAGCAGAAAGGGGGGAAAGGAAACGCCGTTTTCTTTATGAAAGAAAAACACTCTTAATTAGTTGGTAAATCGTGACTTATCCCTCAAGGCCTTAGCAAACGGTCTCAACAACCACATTCATTGGATTCAAAGAGGGAGGATTTCTCCCCCTTATCTTTATCAATATCAACCACCAACAGCAATACGTTTCATATCTGTCATGTAACCACGTAATACGCGGCCAACAACTTCAATTGGGTGGTTACGAATAGCCTCGTTTACATCGCGTAACTGGGCGTTATCGATACCGTTGTCTGCAACGGACTTACCCAAATCACCCGCCTGTAGCGAACCCATAAACTTCTCTTGCAACAGTGGGACCGCAACATGAGAGAACAAATAGTTACCATATTCTGCGGTATCAGAAATAACGACATTCATTTCATACAGGCGTTTACGAGCGATAGTATTCGCAATCAGGGGTAATTCATGCAGAGATTCATAATAGGCAGATTCAGCAATAATACCGGTATCAACCATAATTTCGAATGCCAGTTCAACCCCGGCTTTCACCATAGCAACCATTAAAACGGCGTGATCAAAGTATTCCTGTTCACTGATTTTGCCATCATATTCAGGTGAATTCTCAAACAAAGTGTTACCCGTTTCCTCACGCCAGCCTAACAGCTTTTTATCATCATTGGCCCAGTCAGCCATCATCCCGGAGGAAAATTCACCAGAAATGATATCATCCATATGTTTCTGGAACAGCGGCGTCATTATTTCTTTCAACTGCTCAGACAGCGCATACGCTCGCAGTTTTGCCGGGTTAGACAGGCGATCCATCATCAGGGTAATACCACCTTGTTTCAGTGCTTCTGTAATGGTTTCCCAGCCAAACTGGATCAATTTTCCTGCATAACCTGGTTCAGCGCCATCTGCCACCAGTTTGTCATAACACAGCAGTGAACCAGCCTGTAACATACCGCACAGAATAGTTTGCTCACCCATCAGGTCAGATTTCACTTCAGCCACGAAAGAAGACTCCAGAACACCGGCGCGATGCGCTCCCGTTGCCGCAGCCCATGCCTTAGCGATTGCCATGCCTTCACCTTTCGGATCGTTTTCCGGGTGAACTGCGATCAAAGTAGGCACACCAAAACCCCGTTTATATTCTTCACGCACTTCAGTACCAGGACACTTAGGCGCAACCATCACCACAGTGATGTCTTTACGGATTTGTTCACCTACTTCAACAATGTTTAAACCGTGAGAATAACCCAGTGCAGCGCCTTCTTTCATCAACGGTTGAACCGCGCGAACAACAGAAGAGTGTTGCTTATCCGGCGTCAGGTTAATGACCAAATCAGCCTGCGGTATTAACTCTTCATAAGTGCCGACTTGAAAACCACTTTCCGTCGCTTTACGCCATGAAGCACGTTTTTCTTCAATGGCCTCTTTACGCAGGGCATAAGCGATATCCAGACCGGAGTCACGCATATTCAAGCCCTGATTCAGCCCCTGCGCTCCGCAACCGACGATAACCACTTTTTTACCTTTTAAATATCCTGCTTCATCAACAAACTCTTCCCGCGCCATAAAACGACATTTACCTAACTGCGCCAACTGCTGACGCAAATTCAGCGTATTAAAATAATTAGCCATTAGTGGACTCCGTTATCCTGTTGTGCTCAGCAATGAAGTGCTGCGACTGTTTTTTTAGATTTCCCCACCCTGTGAGGTGTTTATATATTTTCAATATATGACATGAAAGCCATTGCTTAAATTGATATATTAACAATACTACATTGCACTTTATGCAATACAGATTATTAGACAGGAAAAGGAGAATAGGCTATGGATATACGCGATCTCAAACTGTTTCTACATCTGGCTGAAAGCTGTCATTTTGGCCGTACAGCAAAAGCAATGCATGTCAGTCCATCCACATTATCTCGCCAGATTCAGCGTATTGAAGATATTTTGGGGCATCCATTATTTTTACGGGATAATCGCACCGTAAAACTGACCTTTGCCGGCGAGCAATTTAAACAATTCGCCCAACAGACATTGTTACAATACCAGCAACTAAAACACTCACTGAATCAACAAAGCCCATCTCTAAGCGGCGAGTTACGTCTGTTTTGTTCAGTCACTGCGGCCTACAGTCACTTACCACAGATCCTAGACCGTTTTCGTGCAGAACATCCTATGGTTGAAATCAAACTCATCACGGGCGATGCCGCAGATGCAGTCAATAAGATACAGTCTAATGATGCCGATTTAGGCATCGCCGGTAAGCCGGAAAAACTTCCAGATAATGTCAGCTTCACCAAAATTGGTGAAGTCCCGCTGGTACTGATCGCGCCTTCCCTTCCCTGCTCTGTACGTGCACTTGTCATACAAGAGCACCCTGACTGGAATAACATTCCCTTTATTTTGCCGGAACACGGTCCTTCACGTAAACGCATTGAATCTTGGTTCCGCCGCCATAAAATTAACAACCCTTTGATTTACGCTACCGTGTCCGGTCATGAAGCTATTGTTTCTATGGTTGCATTGGGTTGTGGAGTGGCATTAATTCCTAATGTCGTTGTAGAAAATAGCCCTGAACCGGTACGCAATCGCATATCTTTATTAGACAATATTTCCCTAGTAGAGCCGTTTGAATTGGGTATATGTGTACAGAGAAAACGGCTCAATGAACCCCTGATTAAAGCATTTTGGGGATTGTTATAACAAACCGCTTTAACAGGTCTTTTTATTCATTACAAGTCTGAAGCAACTTATTTTTGGTATTATGCCAATATACTTATAATTTATGTGGCCTAATTCACAAAGAACATAAAAATATAACCATATTGTTCTCATGATAATATGTTTAATATAAGTTATAACCAATCAAAATAATTATATGAAAATATTGGCCCCGCATTAAATTTTTGGTCATTAATTATGTTACGAAAGAAAATACTTTTAATTATATCAAGCAGATAATAGCTATTTAACATTAAATAATTTAGATATTGTTAAGCTTGGCCAGCAAAAATTGAATATTCCACCAGCAAAAAACAGAGTGGAAAATAATTCTTTACGCCATGCCATAACAATATTTCCCAATAATGAGATTATCTTTCCCTAGATACCAGAGGAGGAAACTTCATAATAATAATTTAATAGTATTGTGATGACATAATAACTAATATTAATTATTTAATGAGTTAATATAATTTAATTAAAAAATAACACCAAGGATTTATAATAATTAAATAAAATAATTAATTCAAATACACATAACAATTTAATAAAGGACACCATCATGTTACACAAAATAGATAAATCACCGTATTTTATTAAATTCTATAAATTCCATCTACAAGATCTGGTTTTCTCTTACAATATGCAAACAGAATGGCATCATCATCCTTGTATCCAATTAAGTGTATCACCCCATAATTCACTCATGAGGATTGATACCGAAAATGAATCGAAGCAAGTACATGGATTCATTATTTCCTCTAATATTAGACACAAATTACACTCAGAAGGGCAACTCTGTTTTAATTTACTGATAGACCTGGCCAACCCGCTATGTCATTTATTACTACATCAGATGAGAGGTTCAGACATAATATATTTAAACCAAGAATCATCTGGTTTGATAGCAAACTATTTTAGTCACTGCTTACAATCAGAAACCTCTCCAGATATTTTCATCTTAAATAACCTTTTAGGTAAAATAGAAGATTGCCATTGTTATCAGGATAAACGAATCATGAAAGCAGCCTCTCTTATTACTGAATTACCGGTTAAATGTATATCTTCTCGTGAAATATCAAATCAACTCTACTTATCCGAAAGTCGATTCTTGCATCTATTTAGAGAAAAAATGGGCACTAATTTCCGTAGTTATCTATTATGGAAACGTCTGCATCATGCTATTGATGAGATACATTCATCAGATTCACTAACTTTATTAGCTTGTAATAGCGGATTTTCCGATGGCGCACATTTCAGTCGTACCTGTATGACGCTATATGGATTAAGGCCCTCTGAATTAAAGCATGCCAGTAAGAACAGAATACAACAAGCACAACAAAAATATTTTAATTTATCATCAACATTCACAGGTCTAAATTTTACAAAGCAAAATATCTGTGTCATGAATAAATAATATTTTTGATAAATTACCTAAAATAAATAATTTATATTTATAACCGTTATTATCAAAGCCAGTATGTTAGAGATTCTGTATCATTTTATTCCTAATAGCACATTTAGTATATTATGCACTTTTAGTAATGATACAGAATTCAGAATAATGCCATAGCAATA
This sequence comes from Photorhabdus aballayi, assembly GCF_026153155.1. Taxonomy (NCBI): domain Bacteria; kingdom Pseudomonadati; phylum Pseudomonadota; class Gammaproteobacteria; order Enterobacterales; family Morganellaceae; genus Photorhabdus; species Photorhabdus aballayi. The sequence continues at coordinate 42,658 of NZ_JAPFCD010000028.1, forward strand.
CTACAGAATAAACCATCAATCCACAACAAATAAAACATACAGAGTAAAATATCACTATTCTGTATTAATAATTCATTTTAATGATACATGCCCTTTCAGATAATTTTCTACCCATTTAGCGACGCGACAAGTGTCTTTATAAGCCCCTAACATCAGTTCAGAACCACGGCTACTCAACCATTTCCGCCCAACGATAAATAACCCAGGGTAAGGGGTTTTGCCACCTTCCGCATGACCATTTTTACAAACGAATCCATTAGCATCCGCAGCGCCGGGAAGCGTTAACCATGCTGTATCATCTTTATACCCCAAACACCAAATAACCGTATCCACCTCATATTGATTGCCAGACAAATCACATAATTTATTGTCTTTTATATCAACTAACCTATTCGCTATTTTTATATCCAAAGCGGCTAACCGATGGTTTTTCAGATCGCCACAAGGGATAGGATTACGCCGCCGCATGATTTTCCCTACCAAACTGTCATAATTGGCAAATAACAGACCACTTTTGCTTAACCACCAAAAGATATCTTTGCCCAGTATTCTATTAGGTAAGAGAGGACGGGAAGAACCACAAAATAACGTCACCTTCGTCGTTGCTGCCAAATCTTTAGCAATCTGACGGCCACTCGCACCATCGCCAATGATAGCGACTCGGCTGCCCGCTTTAATTTGCTTAGGCTCCCGATATTGATCTGCTGCGATTTGCTGTATATCGGTAGAAAGTTGTTCAGCAAGCGCCGGAATATCAGCTAATTGATTAGCACCGGTTGCATTAACTAAACAAGGCGCATGAAATACTTTTCCGTCTTTTGTTTTAACACGATAGCCATTTTTATCATGCTTCACCTCAACCACTTCAGTTTGGGTATGTATAGCAAGGTTATGATGTGAAGCATAGCGTTCAAGGTAATCAGCAACTTCATTTTTATCTGGATAGCCATCTTCGATTCCAGAAAATGGTAAACCGTGAAGCTGAGTCATACCGCGTGAAGTGAATAACAGCATATTATCAGGACGCCTGCGCCACACATCACCAATACGTGCCTCTCGCTCTAATATGCAGACATTAATATTCTTAGCCGCAAGGATAGCAGCTAAACTTAATCCGGCTTGACCGGCACCTACAATTAAGCAATCCATCTTCATCATGCGTACTCATTTTTTAATTTGGTATTTATCTATATTTTTTATCATCATCGAAATCTTAGGACAATGAAAAACTTTACAAAAAAACATCTAATAGATCAAAAAACAACGAACCTCACAAAAATATAAAAGACAATTAAAAAATTTACTTGAATTAACTGGTCATATTCGCAATAAAGTGAATATTTTGAATAAACCAGCTATTTTTAGCATAATTTTAACAATATTGACAAATCCATATAATAATCAAAGCAATAATATAGCCAATTTATTCAATAAAAATAAATTATTAATGACTATCCTTTTTGCCTACATAACTTATGCTTTATTGCTATAACTTATAATAAACAAAGATTAATTTATCTACTCATTACCCTACCGGAGATGAAAAAAATGGAAAATATCAAAAATATATACAACGGTATAAAATCTCGTGGCGGAAATCCGCTGAAATGGTTAATAGCCGATGTCGATCTGCTCTATAAGCTGTCTAAAGAAGAGCAACAGGAATTAAAAGCCTGTTTGCTCAAAGACGCTTTTCATTTCCATTATCACAATAACCCTTACTATAGAGATATTTGTGAAAAACAAGGTATTAAACCAGAAGACATCCAGAACTATGATGATTTAGTTCGCATCCCATTAATACCCGTTGCAACTTATAAATCGGCCGAAAGTCACCGTTTATTAAGCAAGCCATTATCTGAAATCGAACATGAAATGCGCTCAACGGGTACCAGTGGAATTCCTAGCGTTTATCGTCGTTGCCACGATACGATGGATCATACCGTATTGGCTGTCTATTCTAATTATCGCAGTATATTCAAAGTATCTGGCGGTGCCGGCCTATGTTTATGCCCGTCAACAGAAGATATTCCAGAAATGGCGCTGGTTAAAATCTTTAATTTCCTGACAGGTTTGCTCGATACCCGACGTTATATGATTAATCAGGACCGCTTCTCTCCAGAAGATGCACTGAACCAATTAATCCAGTGGAAAGGCAAATTCACCCGGCATTTAATTGGCCCTCCATTCATGATCCATCGTTTTATCACGTTCTTAAAAGAGAATAATACCAAGCTCACTTTAGATCGCGATAGCATGGTCATTACTATGGGCGGCTGGAAACGTTTTACCGGGGATATGATCTCCCGCGGCGAATTGAATGCAGATATTGAAGAATGGATGGGCATTCCAGCTTCCCGGACACGTGATATGTATGGTCTGGTTGAAGCAAACGTTCTTGCTATCGAAGATGAATATAATCATAAGCATGTTCCTCCTTATATTCATTTCTCCGTTCGTGATCCTAATGATTTAACACGCGAGCTACCTGATGGTGAAACCGGGCAATTAGTGATTTTAGATCCACTTTCTGTTTCCACTCCCGGCATGTTACTAACAGAAGATTTGGTCTACTTGCGTACCGACCCTAACAAATCCTGGCGTAATTCTCAGCGAGTTCAGTTTGTTATGCGTACCGCTGCTGCTAAAGAGTTTGGTTGTTGCGCAGTCAACCTTGAGAGAAAAATGTCAGACGATGAAGGCCCCGCAGCGACACCCGCAGTCTAAATAGCAAGGTGGAATTATGTTTAACAACATCATTATTGACAACTTTTGCAATCCTGACTGCCAGGGGACGTTATCCACTCCCACCATTAAATTGGCATTAGGTAACCCGGTATGCGGTGATAAGGTTGATATCGACCTGACACTGGATAACCAAGGGCGAGTAGATAATGCCTGTTTTCGTGCATGGGGATGTACCGCCTCCCTGGCAATGTCTAACCAATTTTGTCGCCATGCTAAGGGTAAGACTCTCGAAGAATTGAATGCATTATCACCTGAGGGCATTGATGCGTTATTAGGCGAGTTAGAACCCGCACAACAACACTGCCTTGATATGCTGCATAAGCTATTTGAGCAGCTAAAGGGAAAAATATGACAAGCCTATACTTCGACTACAACGCCACAACACCGCTAAGTGTTAAAGCGCAGTTGGCGATTAAAGATGCAATGTCTATTTTTGCTAATCCGTCCAGCCACTACAGCTTAAGCGGCATGGCTAAAAAGTTGCTCACTGACGCTAGAAGATCGATGGCTTCATTAATGGGCACAGTGCCAGAGCAAATCCTATTTACATCAGGAGGAACCGAAAGTAATAACCAAGCCTTATCCAGCTTGTTAGCAACGCTTCCCGGTTCGGATCTGTCTGCCCATCATGTTATTAGCTCTTCCATTGAGCATCCGTCTATTCTAGCGCCGTTACTCTGGTATCAGCAACGCGGGCTTCAGCTAACGCTGATCAACCCTGATAACCAAGGGAGGATAAGTGTACAAAGTATCCAGGAAAACCTACGGCCGCAAACCCGTCTGATCACCTTGATGGCGATTAACAACGAAACCGGTGTGATCCAGCCCTATGAAGCTGTCGCCTCTTTAGCAAAAGAGGCCGGTGTTTACCTGCATATCGATGCAGTACAAGCTATTGGTAAACTTCCTTTTAACTGTGACACCCTTTCCGGCGTAACGACTGTGTCTTTCTCCGGCCATAAATTTAACGGCCCGAAAGGTATTGGCGGGCTCTACCATGCGCCAGAGATTCAATTAAATCCCTTGCTACATGGCGGAGGGCAAGAACAAGGAGTACGCAGCGGCACTGAAAACACCTTGGGCCTTGCAGGACTAGCGGCAGCAGCGAAAGAATCACTGAACGGCTTGCAAGAACGCTTCAATACTTACAAAACGCTCAGAGAAGCCCTACTATTTCTGTTAGAACAACATCGTGTTAATTACCTGATTAATGGCAATACCAATCCAGCGTTTCAGGCATCTTGGACACTTAATTTAAGTTTCCCTGGTATTCGCGCTGAATCATTAGCCAGCAGGCTAGATTTACGTCACGGCATCTCTTTATCTCTAGGGTCAGCCTGTAGCAATAACAAATCAACACAACGTTCTCACGTTCTGGCTGCTATGGGGTTACCCGATGATCGTATTGATAGCGCAGTACGCATCAGCTTCGGATATACCACAAGCCAAGATGATATTGAGATACTGGCTAACGCCATTAAACAAGAAACGTATAACTTACTTAAAATTTCAGGGAAATCTTTAATCACCCAGGAATAATAGCAAAACGATATTTAAAAGACGGTGTGGCCGGAATAACACATTTATTAATTGATATCTACATTCTGGCACCTAAGCTCCGCCAATATTATTTAAACTTTTAGGGGACATTAATATGAAACTGTTTGAATTACTTCAATCTCAAATTACTGAATTAACTGATATCGAACCAGAAGATATTACTCTTGATACCCTACTTGATGATATTCATTTGGTAAGTCTGGATTTCGTCTCTATTCAAGTTGCTTTAAAAAGAGAAATGGGAATTCAACTGAATTTCGATAAGTTCCAGCGAGACAACACGACGACAATCGGTGATTTTGTCAATTATGTCAGTGAATTAGCAAAATAATCATCACCAATACACTGGGATGTTAGCTGTCTATGGCAATATCACAATACAGCTAACATTCATTTTTATGATGCTTTTATCTACCAATCCTATTATTTGGTTATATTAAAAAATAAAGCATGTCACCAGGAAATGAATTTTGGAGATAATGTTTCATGAATATTCAAACCGGCTATCGTCGCGTTGCCGTCACAGGCTATGGCTCTATTTGTTCTCTTGGGCAAAATACCCAAGAAATTTGGGATGCAATCCTAAACTATCGTGTAGGCTACAAAAAGGAAGAACACTCGGACGTTTCTGTTGTAGCAAAATTTTTCGGCAATATCCCTTTCTCTCCTGATGTATCACGGTTTTCTAAAAAATTATTAAAGAACCTGCCCAAATTCAGCAAACTTGGGCTGATTGCGGCAGATGAAGCAATCAAGATGGCATTTGGTAACGATAAAGCTGCTCTTGACGAAAATTATTCCCCTTTTGAACGCGGCGTCATTTTTGGCACTGGCTGGGGGGGAGAAGATGCAACCGTTGAAAACAGCCATTCTTATGCTGATCAAGGCATTGCCTCGCCTATGACCAACATCATGTCTATGCACAGCGTAGGAACGGCAGCGATTTCAATGAACTGGAATTTGCGGGGATATCAAAATACCCCAGTTGCAGCTTGTGCAACCGGCAGTATGGCGATAGGTGATGCATTTGAACTCATCCGCAGCGGACGCGCTAAAATGATGCTGGCAGGCGGCGGTGAAAGTATCAGAGATCCATTCATCGTCTGGAGTATCGACATTCTTGGGGCACTGAGTAAAGAACAGGACTCTGTCGAAAAAGCCTGCTGCCCATTTAGCAAAGATCGCAGTGGTTTTGTTATGTCAGAGGGCGCCGCAATATTATGTCTTGAAGACTATGACAGCGCTGTTGCCAGAGGCGCCAAAATATTGGCGGAAGTGATTGGCTATGGTAATTACTCTGATGCATCAGATATGACCGCCCCGGCGCCAGATTGCAAAGGACGGGTCATGGCGATTCAGATGGCGCTGGAACAGGCCAAACTCTCCACCTCAGATATTCACTATATTAATGCTCATGGGACATCAACCCCACTCAACGACATTAACGAAACCGATGTTCTAAAAATGAGTCTGGGCGAGCACGCTTATCGTATTCCTATTTCCAGTACAAAATCCTATACAGGCCATCTTATTGCCGGAGCAGGAGCAATTGAGTCTATTTTCTGTATCAAAGCAATAGAGACAGCAACGATTCCCGCAACGATGCACTTGAATAATCCTGATCCGCTATGCGATCTGGATTATGTCCCCAACATCCACCGAACTCACCAAGTTATCGACACTGCTTTAAATGTTAACTATGGCTTCGGTGGTACAAACTGTGCGCTTATTTTTAGGAAAGCCGACAGATGAACGTTCAATTCAGTAAAGAAGATCTCAGTCAATGGGCTAAATTCTCTGGAGACTACAATCCTATCCATTTTGATGAAAAAATCGCAAGAGAAGTCGGGTTAGGTGGTATTGCAGTACATGGCATGCTGGCAATGATCCCGCTCAAAAGCGGATACGATTATCTGTCACAACCAAATGGGGAAATGGGCAGACAGTGGCACGTTAATTTACGCAATCCCGTACCTCTGGATGCCTGCTATTGTGTCAAAACTAAGCACACTGATCGGAACGGGAAAACAACTTTTAATCTGCAAGACGAAACAACTAACCTGAAACCTCTGGTTGGTCACTATAGTTGTTTTGATTTTTCACAAAAAACTAGCTTTCCCGAAAAACCACGTTGCCAAGTTGCCATACAAGAGACAATAAGAAAATCCGTCGAATTCAAACATACCTTCCCGGAAGTGAACGAATTTTGGATCTTTCTCGATGCGCTGATGTTTTATCTCTTTATGCAGCAAAGTGCCAAAACTGCGCTAGCAACAGAATTTAAAACCTATTTTGGCAGACAAGAACATGCTGAAACATGTCTCAAAGACCTTATTGTCTTACATGTCATGCATACAGTGAGTTTCTCTCCAGCGCTGCTCAATCGCCAAATCCCAGATGAAATGCCGAATATCGAATATACGATCCTGCCAAAAGATACATTCGATGTTGATGGCTCGTTATACGGTACGTTGGAAATCCCAATCTGGCTGAATGGAGAAATCTCTTTAGTTGTTGAGATGAGCTTAATGGGAACAACAAAAAGAAAGCAGATTGCCAACTAAGATTTGATGAATACGGTATTGGCAGACGGATGGCAAAAATTTAGAGGAATAACTTAATGAGTATCAGCCTCCCTTGGGTTTTTATTTCAGGAGGATCACGTGGTATCGGCAAAGGCATAGTAAAAATGCTAGCCGCTCAGAACTATCACGTGGTTTTTACCTATAAATCAAGCACAAATGAAGCTCAAACATTGTGTCAGGAAATTGAACAGCAAGGTTATCGCTGTGAGGGCTATCAATGTGATGTCTCAAACGCTGAAGAAGTCACAACATTGTCAACAGAGCTTATTTCACGATATGGCGCTCCTTATGCCATCATCAATAACGCTGGAATTACACAAGATGCATTGCTGATAAATATGAAAGAAGAAGAGTGGCACAATGTGATTTCTACCAATCTTTCTTCTGTTTATTTAGTCAATCACGCCTTTCTCCCTGAAATGATTACTGCGGGAGAAGGCTGCATTATCCACATGAGCTCAGTCACTGCATTTAAAGCTAACTCAGGGCAAGTTAACTACGCTGCAACCAAAGCCGCTATGATCGGTATTACCCGCTCATTAGCGGTTGAAGTTGGCCGATTTAATGTTCGAGTCAATACCGTTGCGCCAGGCTTGATTGATACTGAAATGTTGGATCATATCCCCGCACCACATAGGAAAAAACTGTTATCTAATATTCCATTGGGCCGCTTGGGTTCAGTGGAAGATATTGCTCTGACAATCAATTTCCTGCTCAGCCCTGGAGGACGCTACATCACCGGGCAAACATTCGTTATTGATGGAGGAATGACTGCCTGAGTCAGTTAAGTAATTAACATCAATGGGTTCGTATCCCTATTCTGTGATTATTTGTACCCAGACAAATGTTCTGGGTACTGACACAAAATACCGTTAATCATTGCCAGAAAGGCAATCAAGCCTCTCTGACCAAATGTTAATAATAAATAATTTTAATGTTAAACCATGCTTTTGGCGTTAAGTGCTAAATATTAGCAATTTTCATTTTATCAGATGATAAGGGCTTGACCTTGTAGTCGACTCCAAGGTGTTTAATCAAATATGAGCACATTAATTAAGACAAATTTATTTTTAATCACTGTGATGGGAGAGGACACATGGCCGGAGAAATACAATCACCTCCGCTTAATGAAAAAAAGTCAAAGCGTAAGTTAGCACTGATCCTCGCAACTCTCTTATTTGTTTTTGCTGGGTTGGGTTATTTCGCCTATTGGCTTATTTCACTACGTCATTATCAAGCGACTGATGATGCCTACGTTGTGGGTAATCAGGTACAAGTGATGACCCAGATCACCGGTAGCGTAACCGCTATCTACGCCGATAATACCGACTTCGTTCAGCAAGGCGATATTCTGCTACGTTTAGACTCTATTGATGCGGAACATGCTTTTGAGCGAGCGAAAAATACATTAGCGAGTAATGTCAGACAAACTCACCAAACCATTATTGATAATGAAAAACTATTGGCTAACATTGAGCTCAAAAAAACGGTATTACAACAGGCTCAAGATGATTTAAAACGACGTGAACATCTGGGACTCACAGGTGCTATCGCCAAAGAAAACCTGATCCATTCCCGCAATAGCGTGCAAATGGCAAAATCTGAGCTGAATGTTGCCCGACAACAATATTACGCTAACAAAGCATTAGTTATAGATACCCACACCCCATTAGATCAACAACCTGCTATTAAACTAGCTGCCTCCCAGCTCCGCGATGCATGGTTAACCTTACAGCGCACCCAGATTGTAGCGCCGGTAACAGGCTACGTTTCACGCCGCAGTGTTCAAGTAGGCTCACAAGTAAAAAGTGGCGCTCCGCTGATGGTTATCGTACCCGCTGACCAGCTTTGGGTCGAAGCTAACTTCAAAGAGGTTCAACTCGCTAATGTCCGTATTGGTCAACCCGTAACACTGATTAGCGATTTCTACGGCAATGATGTCATTTATAAAGGCCGGATCGTTGGTCTTGATATGGGAACGGGTAGTGCATTTTCTTTATTACCGGCACAAAACGCCACCGGTAACTGGATCAAAGTGGTTCAACGTTTACCTGTTCGTGTTGAGCTAGAAGCACAACAACTTATTGATCATCCTTTACGCATCGGTTTATCTATGCACGCCACCGTCGATACCCGAAATCGGGATGGACTGGTGCTTGCTGACATGCCTCGTAATGGCATGGTTTACGAAACCAACGTCTTGTCTTACAACACAGGAGAAATTGAACGCCTAATTAACGAAATCATTCAAACTAATATCAGTAAAAATGAGTGAGGTTAACATGCTAAAAGAGCCATTATCAGGAGCCAAACTCGGCTGGCTAACCCTGGCTTTAGCATTAGCCGCTTTTTTACAAATATTGGATCTGACTATTGCTAACGTTGCAATATCGACCATTGCCGGAGACTTGGGTTCATCAGTATCGCAGGGTACCTGGGTTATTACTTCATTCGCTGTTGCTAACGCGATCTCTATCCCATTAACAGGCTGGTTAGCAAAACGGTTCGGGGAAGTCCGGGTTTTCTTAATTTCAATGATCTTGTTTGTGATCACTTCCTGGTTGTGTGGTATTGCCAATAGCTTGGAAATGCTGATCATTTCCCGTGTTCTGCAAGGCATCTCAGCCGGGCCAATTATGCCCCTTTCCCAAAGTTTGCTACTCAACAACTACCCTCCGCTAAAACGCAATATGGCATTGGCACTGTGGTCAATGACTATCGTTATCGCTCCGGTTTGTGGTCCGATACTCGGTGGCTGGATCAGCGACAATTACCATTGGGGCTGGATCTTTCTCATCAACGTTCCGGTTGGCTTTGCTGCCATTGCTATCACCTGGATGTTGTTAAAAGATCGGGAAACAGAAACAACAGCTAGATCAATTGATGTGGTAGGGCTGATTTTATTGATCATCGGTGTTGGCTGTTTTCAGCTATTGCTTGATAGAGGAAAAGAGCTTGATTGGTTCAACTCAACAGAAATTATTGTATTAGCCATTACCGCCGTCATTGCCATAACTTTCCTGATCATTTGGGAACTCACCGATGATGATCCGATCATTGATTTATCACTATTTAAATCTCGTAATTTTACTATCGGCACCTTATGTATCAGTTTGGCTTTCCTGCTTCATATAGGCACTTTGGTTTTACAACCTCAACTATTGCAAATGGTGTTTGGTTACACAGCCACTTGGGCAGGATTAGTAATGGCTCCATTAGGGATCGTACCGATAATGCTGGTTCCACTCATTGGTCGTTTTAGTTCAAAAATCGATATGCGCTATTTAGTTATGTTTAGCTTTATCATTTTTGCACTCTGTTTCTTTTGGAGAACGAATACTTTTGAGTTATCAATGGACTTTGCCACCGCTGCCTGGCCACAATTTATTCAGGGCTTTGCTATCGCCTGTTTAATTATGCCACTAACCGCCATCATATTATCTGATGTTGAACCCGCTAAAATCGCCTCTGCGGGTAGTTTATTTAACTTTTTACGCACGCTGGCAACATCTGTGGGCACTTCAATCACCACTACTATGTGGTCCCGTCGCGAAGCTGTCCACCATGTTCAATTAACTGAATCGATAACTCCCCATAATCCTATTGCCCAACAAGCCTATGAGAAAATGGAACAATTAGGAATGTCACAAGCCCAAGCCAGTTACTCTCTGGCACGGGAAATCACTAATCAGGGATTGATTATTGCTGCTAACGAAATTTATTGGCTATTTGGCTTTATTTTTCTGATCTTACTGCTCTTTATCTGGTTGGCAAAACCCACTGTTGGAGAAAAGAAATAACATAATGATCAATAAAACAAAATAAGCTTAATAACAGAACTATTGGTGCTTAATGGCAAAATAATTAGAGAACTTATTATTGAGTTCTTTCCCGCAGGACATCAGAGAATATTAAATCTTGTCAAAATAGCACCTTATCAAAGGCGCTATTTTGTCGTTTCATAGAACATATTTTTTCATTACCAAGACACCGATCAACCTCCGGCTGTTTCAGATGCCTGGCACATTAAAAAGAATTTAAATGCGGGGGTATCCGTCTCATCGTGATACGCGTAGCCTAACGCATCAAGATGACGTTTAAAACGCACTTCCGTTCCTGACAATTCAAATGCAGCTAACACCCGGCCATAATCTGTACCATAATTGCGATAATGGAATAACGTAATATTCCAGTAAGTTCCCAAAGTTTGGAGGAATTTGAGTAAAGCCCCCGGCGATTCAGGAAATTCAAAACTAAACAAGCGCTCTTTCAATGGCTTAGATGGACGACCGCCGATCATATAACGAACATGTAATTTCGCCATTTCATCATCTGAAAGATCAGCAACCTGATACCCTGCGGTACGCAATTCCTTGATAATTTCCCGTCGTTCTACCTCACCACGACTCAGGCGAACACCAACGAAAAGACAAGCCTGATCAGGATCTGCATCCGTATAACGATAATTAAACTCTGTTACCACCCGATCGCCCAACTTCTGGCAAAAACTCAGGAAACTCCCTTTATGTTCAGGAATAGTCACTGCCAGCAATGCTTCCCGCTGCTCGCCCAACTCACAACGCTCAGAGACATAACGTAAGCCGTGGAAACTTACGTTAGCACCAGAAAGAATATGGGCTAATCGTTCACCTTTAAGCTGATGTTGCTGAACATACTTTTTCAATCCAGCCAGCGCCAATGCACCGGATGGCTCAGCAATCGCACGTACATCTTCAAACAGATCTTTGACCGCCGCACAAATAGCATCACTATCTACCGTGATGACATCATCTACATATTGCTGACACAAACGAAATGTTTCATCACCAATACGCTTAACAGCAACACCTTCAGCAAATAAACCAACTCGTGGTAAATCTACCGGATGCCCAGCTTCCATTGCCGCTTTCAGGCAAGCTGAATCTTCCGCTTCCACCCCAATGATTTTGATTTCTGGCATCAGTTGCTTAATCAACACCGCCACTCCAGCAATCAAGCCACCACCACCAACAGGTACAAAGATTCGATCCAAGCGCACATCCTGTTGCAAAAGTTCCATCGCCAGTGTTGCCTGACCTGCGATTACTGCGGGATGATCAAACGGAGGAATAAAGGTATAGCCCTCCTGTTGCGCCATTTCTATTGCTTTAGCTTTAGCCTCATCAAAATTAGCGCCATACAACAAAGCCTTACCGCCGAAACTACGGACTGCATCGACTTTAATATCTGCGGTAGTGACCGGCATAACAATCAGAGACTTAATTCCCAAACGATTGGCAGAAAGTGCAACTCCCTGAGCATGGTTACCGGCTGACGCGGTAATCACTCCCCGGTTTTTTTGTTCCTCAGTCAAACCTGCAATCATGGCATACGCACCACGGAGCTTGAAGCTGTGAACAGGTTGCCGATCTTCCCGCTTTACCAAAATAGTATTTCCCAAGCGGGCAGAAATTTTCTCCATTTCCTGCAAAGGAGTCACCTGAGCAACTTCATAAACCGGCGCGCTTAATGCCGCTTTCAAATACTCTGCACCATTTGGTGCGGAAGTTAAGGGAGGAAATGCAGCCATGCGATTATCCCCCTAACTTAGATTTATCACGGACAGCACCTTTATCCGCACTGGTCGCCAATGAAGCATAGGCTCTCAGGGCAAACGATACCTGACGTTCACGAGCCTTCGGCGTCCACGCTTTATCACCGCGGGCAGATTCCGCTTCTTGACGGGCAGCAAGTGTCCTTTCATCTACATCAAGTTGAATTTTCCGCAGTGGAATATCAATATCAATAATATCGCCATCTTGAACCAAACCGATTAACCCACCATTAGCCGCTTCTGGAGAAACGTGGCCGATCGATAAACCTGAGGTACCACCAGAAAAACGGCCATCGGTAATCAATGCACAGCTTTTACCTAGCCCCATTGATTTTAGATAAGTCGTCGGATACAACATTTCCTGCATGCCGGGCCCACCTTTTGGCCCTTCATAACGAATTACCACCACATCACCAGCAACGACTTTTCCACCCAGGATCGCATCAACCGCATCTTCCTGACTTTCGTAAACTTTGGCTGGCCCACGGAACGTCAGACTACCCTTATCAACTCCCGCGGTTTTTACAATACAACCATCTATAGCCAAATTACCAAATAGAACGGCAAGACCACCATCCCGGCTATAAGCATGCTCAATATTGCGAATACACCCTTCTACACGGTCAGTATCCAACGAGGGCCAGCGACAATCCTGTGAAAATGCCTGAGTAGTACGGATACCCGCAGGACCTGCCGAATACATCTCCTTCACCGATTCTTCTGCCGTCTGCATCACATCATACTGATTAAGCGTTTGTAACAAATCCAGACCCAAGACATTTTTAACCTGACGATTCAACAAACCCGCTCTATCCAGCTCACCTAAAATACCGATTACGCCACCAGCACGATGAACATCTTCCATATGATATTTTTGTGTACTTGGCGCAACCTTACATAGATGAGGGATTTGACGAGACAAACGGTCAATATCCGCCATCGTGAAATCAATTTCCCCTTCCTGCGCCGCAGCCAATAAGTGAAGAACGGTATTAGTCGAGCCACCCATTGCAATATCCAACATCATTGCATTTTCAAATGCGGCTTTCGTTGCGATACTACGCGGCAGAGCACTATCATCATTTTGTTCATAATAGCGCTTAGTCAACTCAACAATGCGTTTACCTGCATTCAGAAACAACACTTTGCGATCTGCATGAGTCGCCAGTAATGAACCATTCCCCGGCTGAGACAGTCCCAGCGCTTCGGTCAAACAATTCATGGAGTTAGCTGTAAACATGCCAGAGCAAGAACCACAGGTTGGGCAAGCTGAGCGTTCAATCTGGCTGCTATCCTCATCACTGACATTTGGGTTCGCACCTTGGATCATGGCATCGATCAGATCCAATTTGATAATCTGATCTGACAGTTTAGTTTTACCTGCCTCCATAGGACCACCGGAAACAAAAATCACCGGAATGTTCAGACGCAATGCTGCCATCAGCATACCTGGGGTAATTTTGTCACAATTGGAAATACACACCATAGCGTCCGCACAGTGTGCATTCACCATATATTCAACAGAATCAGCAATTAATTCACGTGACGGCAGAGAATAGAGCATACCACCATGCCCCATTGCGATACCGTCATCCACCGCTATGGTATTGAACTCTTTTGCAACACCGCCCGATGCTTCAATCTGCTCAGCAACCAATTTACCTAAGTCCCGCAAATGAACATGCCCGGGAACAAACTGAGTAAATGAGTTAACTACTGCAATAATCGGCTTACCAAAATCTGCATCGGTCATCCCTGTCGCACGCCATAAAGCGCGAGCTCCAGCCATATTGCGGCCATGAGTCGTAGTGGCAGAACGGTACTTAGGCATTATCTTCACTCCCGTGTTATCAAAACAGGCGGGGAACGAGCCGCCTGTTAAATTATTTATACCCGTTATCTTTCAAGTTGCCTCTTTGTTGGCTGCACTCGCTCACCCCGGTCACATAGTTTGCTATGCTCCCGGGGATTCGCTCCCTTGCCGTCGCGATGCATCTTGAAATCCATAGGGTATATAGTTTTATTAAGGATTGACTGGATCTAACCAACCCCATTTATCGTCTGTCGTGCCATCAAACAAGCCAAAGAAGGCTTGCTGAATTTTCTTAGTAACAGGCCCACATCTACCGATACCAACCTGAATATCATCAACACTGCGAACGGGTGTGATTTCAGCCGCTGTACCAGACATAAAAACTTCATCAGCCAGGTACAAAGATTCGCGCGACAATACCTGCTCACGCACTTCCAGCCCCAAATCTTTCGCTAATTTGATAATGGCATCACGGGTAATGCCTGGTAATGCAGATGAAGTAAATGGCGGCGTGAATAATATGCCATCTTTTACTTCAAATAGATTTTCACCCGCACCTTCAGAGATATAACCATAAACATCCAGCGCAATACCTTCTTGATATCCACGACGACGGGCTTCACTACCTACCAAAAGTGAAGACAGATAGTTACCACCTGCTTTGGCCGCAGTTGGTATTGTATTTGGCGCCGCACGATTCCATGAAGAAACCATCGCATCAATTCCCTGCTCGAGTGCTTCTTCTCCCAGATAAGCTCCCCAAGGAAAAGCGGCAATAATGACATCCGTTTTATAGCCAGCCGGTGGATTAACCCCCATGCCAACATCACCGATAAAGACTAGTGGACGTATATAAGCACTGACTAAATTATTTTTACGAAGGGTTGCCCGACACGCTTCCATTAATTCATCGACACTCTGGCTCAACGGCATGCGATAAATCTTTGCAGAGTCATGTAAACGCTGCATATGCTCCCGATGGCGGAAAACCACAGGCCCTCTATGAGAGTCATAGCAGCGAATTCCCTCAAAAACAGAGGTACCGTAATGTAAAGCATGGGACATTACGTGAACTTTAGCATCTGCCCAAGGAACCATCTCACCATTGAACCAAATGTAATCGGATTGCTTCGTCATTCGTCTTATTCCTTTATTTCTACGTTATGCACGTATGAGTTGTGATTTTTGTTGCAGGATCTTGACGCCAGCGACATCCACTAATTTAGCCAGTTGTGAAGACAACAAATTAACCGGTTTTTGGCTGGCAACAATTAATTCGATATTAACATTATCGCCATCCATTGTTTGATCCATATTCATTGAACATATCTGAAATCCACGATGACGCGTTACCCGTAAGATACGCTCTAATATTTCAGGACGGAAACGAGCATGGATTGCAAGTTGATGTTGCATCATAATGATTTCTCCAACATAGTTTCATTGCTTGCACCGGGAGGAACTAACGGCCAAACGTTCTCTAATTCTTCAATAGATACCTGTAATAAATAGGGGCCTTTACTGGTGAATAATGCATTCAGCGCTTCATCAATCTGTGATTTATCAGTGATATGTTGCCCAGGAATATCAAAAGCTTTTGCTAATGTGACAAAATCAGGGTTATCTGTTAATGTCGTTTCGCTATATCGCTTATCAAAAAACAGCTCCTGCCATTGCCGCACCATTCCCAACCGCTGGTTATCCAACAATAAAATTTTTACGGGTAATTGCTTACGTTTAATTGTCCCCAATTCCTGAACATTCATCATGAAAGAACCATCTCCAGATACACAGATCACCATATCTTCTGGTCGAGCAATCTGAGCACCTATCGCGGCAGGGATACCAAATCCCATCGAGCCCAACCCACTAGATGTAATGAAATTTTCAGGCCCATCAAAAGTCATATGCTGAGCTGTCCACATTTGATGCTGTCCAACATCAGTAGTAATAACCGTATTAAATGCTTTACGATCTGAAACCTGCTTCAATAACCAAGGCGCATAGATACTCTCTCCCTGATGGTCATAACACCAAGGATATTCAGCTTTCAGATACTTAACTTCCTGTTGCCAGGGCATAATTGACAATGACTGCTGCAAACGGGGCAATAATGCCTTCACATCCCCCAGTAACGACACATGAGCCTGACGTAATTTACCCAACTCTGCCGGATCGATATCCAGATGAATAACTTTTGCACGCGGAGCAAAAGTATTGAGTTTGCCAGTCACACGATCATCAAAACGAGCACCTACAGCAATCAGCAAATCACATGACTGAACAGCAAGATTGGCCGCTTTCGAACCATGCATCCCAAGCATTCCCAGATAACATGGATGCTCTGAATCAGCAGCTCCCAAACCTTTCAACGTAGAAACAACCGGCATACCGGTTTCCACAACAAAATCACGCAGAACAGAAACTGCTTGAGACATCCCTACTCCACCACCGACATACAACACTGGCTTTGCCGCAGCCGCAATCATCTTCTGGGCTTGTTCTAATTCACTTTCCGAGCAGGGCGCCTTTTGCTCAACGGGTACCAAATGTGGTACCAAATTCCCCTCTTTCAGCTGAATATCTTTAGGAATATCAATCAAAACTGGGCCTGGTCGACCACTAGTGGCAATAGAAAAGGCTTCCGCCATGATTTGAGGTAAATTTTCCAGTGAATCCACTAAGAAACTGTGTTTGGTACAAGCAAGGGAGAGACCTAAAACATCGACTTCTTGAAAAGCATCAGTGCCAATCAATGCAGAACCAACCTGACCAGTGATAGCAACAACAGGAACAGAATCTAACAACGCATCGGCTAATCCAGTGATTAAGTTTGTCGCTCCCGGTCCCGATGTAGCGATACAAACTCCCGGCTTACCACTGGCTCTCGCATAACCGATTGCAGCCATAACTGCACCCTGTTCATGCCGACAAAGCAAATGCTCCACACCACCATCGTACAAAGCATCATAAACCGGCATGATCGCACCACCAGGGTAGCCGAAAACCTTATCAACACCCTGCGTTCGTAATGCTTTTACAACCCACTGCGCCCCGTTCATTTTTCATATCCCCTGTGTTTACCCTGTGAGACAAGATGTTGTTCTGTTGTATGTTTCCGTCTCTATCTGATTTTGCTTGTCGAAAAAAAACCCCCGCGCCTTTCGGTGCGGGGGTCTTCGAGAGATCTGGCTGTTCTTCTAAGCCTTTCTTCGTCCAAGTGCAGCCCCGCACGGTGGGATAATAATCACCACCACGCTGACAATAATTAGGCTAATCACTAGGACAAATGTGTTCATAATCTTAGTCGTTTAATTCGTTTGTTTAATCTATATTTAAGAGTTATCACGTTCTTCATAGCTTGACAACATTTATTTTGTTTTATTAATCGATATGAAAAAATATTGTTTATTTTCAATTAAATACTTTTAATTTAGATTATTTATCCAGTAAATATCAGAATTTAAGTGATAAAAACTAGCTGATTAGATATAAACAAAACAACACATAAAGCGGTAACATAAAAAACAAATCATTCAACTATAACCAAAAGTAAAAAGCTTATTATTAATCACCTAGGTGATAAAAACCCCTCATTAAAAATAGAGCAGAATGATATAACACACTAAATTTATTCACTGTGAAAAATATATAAATTTGAATTTCAAATAAGTTATTTCAATAAATACAATCTAAAGACACGATTTAAATAAAACCTCATAATAAGAATATAAAAATAATCAACTTTATAATCCAAATAAAAATAAAATCATAAAAATCAATCAAATAAAACATAGACTAATTAATAATAATTTTAAAAAAATCTTTAGCGTTGCTTCGCAAAATATTTATTAGAGCCGCTTCGCAAAAAAATAATAGAAAACTATTTATTATCTAATTTCAGTCCATCATATGTTCTTTCTTACGAAGGAGAATAGGATGGCCCTCGCTGTTATTTATACCAGAGCAACTATAGGTATTCATGCCCCAATTGTTACTGTTGAAGCACATATTAGTAATGGCTTACCCGGATTAACTCTAGTTGGTTTGCCTGAAACAGCCGTAAAAGAAGCAAGAGATCGTGTCAGAAGCGCATTGATCAACAGCGGTTTTACCTATCCGTCTAAAAGAATCACCGTCAATCTTGCGCCCGCAGATCTTCCCAAAGAAGGTGGTCGTTATGATTTGCCGATCGCTATCGCTATTCTAGCCGCTTCAGAACAAATACCTACCAATACACTAAATCATTATGAATTTCTTGGTGAACTCGCTCTCTCCGGTGGTTTACGAAAAGTTAACGGCGCAATTTCAGCCGCACTCAGCGCAGGAGAAGCAGGAAGGCAACTTATTTTACCAATAGAAAACACAATAGAGCTGGCAATTTTATCTCAGAATGAAGCATTAATGGCAGAACACCTCTTGCATATCTGCCACTTCCTTCAGGGAGAAAAACAACTGCTGACAGCACCAATCCAACATAAACCCCCAACAGAACCATCACAGCCAGATCTTCAGGATATTATTGGTCAGGAACAAGCAAAACGCGCACTGGAAATCACAGCAGCAGGCGGGCATAACCTTTTGCTACTTGGCCCACCAGGGACAGGAAAAACAATGTTAGCAAGTCGTCTATGTAGTTTATTACCGCCATTAACAAACAAAGAAGCTCTTGAAGTTGCCGCTATCAATAGCCTGGTGGATACCTACCTTCCACCTGAACAGTGGCATACACGCCCATTCAGAGCGCCTCATCATAGCTCTTCAATGGCAGCGCTGGTCGGCGGGGGCGGACTTCCAAAACCTGGTGAAATTTCACTTGCTCACAATGGTGTGTTATTTCTAGATGAGCTACCTGAATTTGAACGCAGAGTCCTTGATGCTCTCAGAGAACCGCTGGAATCAGGGGAAATAATTATCTCCCGGGCCAGAGCAAAAGTTTGCTTTCCTGCTCAAGTTCAATTGATCGCAGCAATGAATCCTAGCCCGACAGGCTACCATCAGGGAATTCACAATCGAAGTAACCCTCAGCAAATACTTCGATACCTAGCAAAACTTTCTGGGCCTTTTTTGGATCGCTTTGATCTCTCAATTGAAGTTCCTCTGTTACCCATTGGAACATTGAGTAGCCCTATTAGATCAAGCGAAAGCAGTAAAAATGTAAGATTAAGAGTGCTGGCAGCACGAGAAATACAACTGAAACGCTGTGGAAAAATTAATGCTCATCTGAATAGCAAAGAGACAGAGACATTTTGTCAGCTCAAACCTAACGATGCTGTATTTCTAGAGCAAACGTTAATAAAACTAGGGCTTTCAATCCGAGCATGGCACCGAATTCTAAAAACATCCCGGACACTTGCCGACTTAGAAGAAAAAAAAGAGATAGAAAAACCACATATCATGGAAGCCTTAAGCTACCGCAGTATGGACAGACTATTAATACAATTACAAAAACAATCGGGTTAGAAATGAAAAAGGGGCAAAGCCCCTATATCCACAATTTATGATGATATTAATCATCAGTGTCGGTATAGTCATCAGAAGCATCAATCTGAGGCTTACCGCCTGAAAGAGTATGAAAACGTTTTGGACGACTAATCCTCGCAAGATATTTGGTCCATACTTTTTCTTCCATTGTCACAGGCTGCCGTTCACCCCGGCAAACAGCAACAAACAGCTCTTCTACTTCTGTTTGAGGCTCGCGTTTACCAAGATCTAACTCATTGAACGCATAACCATGGCGCTCTAGCAATTGCGCCTCTTTAATGGTGAAATCCCCGTGGCGGGAAAACCCGCGAGGGTAATTTTTGTTATCAAAAAAACGATTAGTCGTGATGAAGCTTTCGGCCATCTGACACACTCCTAATTCTAGTACTGTTACTATCATGCCAATTATGGCGCGGAGTATTAGATAGGCCCGGCGTTCTGTAAAACAAAAAATTTAAATCTTAACGATAAATATTATTGGAGATATATGTGGACACTGAATTACTGAAAACCTTCTTGGAAGTCAGTAAAACTCGTCACTTTGGGAGAGCAGCCGAATCACTGTACCTGACGCAATCAGCGGTTAGCTTTCGCATACGACAACTAGAAAATCAATTAGGTACCCATCTTTTCACTCGTCACCGCAATAACATCCGTCTTACAGCAGCGGGCGAACGCCTTGTTCCCTATGCTGAATCACTGATGAGTACCTGGCAATTGGCTAAAAAGGAGATAATGCACGCTTCTCAACATACTGAATTAACAATTGGCGCCACCGCATCACTATGGGAAGCATATTTAACTCCCTGGTTACAAGATTTCTATAAAAAACATCAGGAATTAAGATTAGAATCTCGAGTTTCTACACGACAATCCCTTGTTAAACAACTTCATTCACGTGAATTAGATCTGTTAATCACTACCGAACCGCCTAAAATGGATGAGTTCCAAAGCCTATTATTAGGGAATATTTGCTTGAAGTTATTAACAACAGAAGAGAACCTGAAATACCAAGTTAAAAATTACATCAAACTAGAATGGGGAGCTGATTTCCACCATCAGGAACAACAGATTTTAAAAAGTGAGCAGCTACCCATCATCACAACCACCTCAGCACATATAGCCCGCCAACTGCTCAATAGCGTAAGAGGAATCACCTTCTTACCAATACACTGGCAAAATGAATATTCAGAACTGGTTTCTTATCCAAATACTGAACTAATTGAACGTCCATTGTATGCCATATGGTTACAAAAAAATGATCAGCAAGCATTCATTCAACAGCTATTAAAAATACCTATCATACATACTTCTACAAGAGGTTAAGAAGCATCCATGTAAATCATTTAAGAAAATAGTAAGGGAGAAAGAAATTTCAAATAGAGCATACGGTGGGATTACTTTTGCTATCTTCCCACATATAGCTCCCTATTTACCAAGTAACATTTACGTATAATTTGAAACGATGACTTAAATCAGATGTAGTGCTCCTACCTTGTCGTTTTAGGTATCCTTTCCTTCAATTCAAGTCTTTCTTCAGAAAGAAAATTTCATAATCAAAATATTAGCTAAAATTTTTTCGCACCTATCTTCTAAGCACTTGTTTATAAGGGCTTTAATAGTATGGAGATTGCCAGAAAGTCTAAAAGGTTACCTATAAGAATTCACTTCAATAATAGATAATCAGAAAGAAAGATTTTATTGCTACAAGATCGAATAATATCGAGAAAAAACTATGTAGCTGAAAGTGTGTAATAGCATCGATGATGAATTCGAATCGATGGTAACATGGGTTTTACGAACCAGATAATATTTGGAAATAAATTCTCCAAGTGAAATCATTTCCGGGGAAAGAGCTCTCATAACGGGATTTTTAATGTAACGGCAAATCCGTTTTTCTTACAAAGCTTCATAGAAAAAGGCGCTGACCAAAAAGCCAGCGCCTTATCAATAATCTTATCTAAGCAGCATATATGGGTAAGCAATACTAAAAACCACCTTAGTTGCTACTAAGCTTATAACTGGCAGGGGCGGAGAGACTCGAACTCCCAACACCCGGTTTTGGAGACCGGTGCTCTACCAATTGAACTACGCCCCTAAATTAAGGTGGCGGTGCGGACGGGGCTCGAACCCGCGACCCCCGGCGTGACAGGCCGGTATTCTAACCAACTGAACTACCGCACCACCGAATTCTCTGTGATTTTATGTCGCTGCTACAACATAAAACCTAAACATCAATCTTGGTAGTTTACAAACAGCTTTCCTGCCGTTTGCCCTTCGGGCCGTCGCTGCTCGCGACGTTTAACTCCGTTCCCGACGGATTCATCCTACTCTCTACCACTGCACTTTATGTCGGTTTT